>JAFGFW010000202.1 GCA_016930875.1 Deltaproteobacteria bacterium
AAGGCGCGAGGAGGGCGAATAGCAAGCTATTTAACCGACGAGCAACGCAGCCAGGCGGGATGGACCTGCCTGCCGGCAGGCAGGTCGACGCATCAAAATGTGAAGTTATTTTTGAGCGAGCCCTAAGTCGCGCAGCAGATCTTCAGCGGCGCGTTCGCCTGCTCGGACGCAGTCCGGAACCCCGACCCCTTCAAAACCATTGCCTGCCAGTTGCAAGCCCTGATATCTGCTAATCCGCCGTCGCATGCTTGCCACCCGATCAAGATGACCAACATCGTATTGTGCCATGGATTCAGGCCAGCGGTGCACCATGGCAAAGCGGGGCGGCGTGGCAATACCCAGCAGATTATCCAGATCGAGGCGAACGGCTTCAATGAGCCCTTTGTCATCGCGCTCCAGGATCTCCGGCCTCAGCGCCCCGCCCATAAAGGCGCGGAGCAAGACGTGCCCTTCCGGAGCCCGGCCTTCATATTTTACGCTGCTAAAGGATGCTGCTATGATATTACGCTTTTCCGCGACGGGAACAACGCATCCGAAGGCGTCCAGGGGGTGTGCTATTTGCTCCCGTCTGTAGGCAAGATAAATAACTGCGGAGGATGCATATTGCACGGCTGACAACTGTTCGGCCAGTTCCTTATCCACTCCTGCGAGCAGTGGCGCTGCGTGTTTGGATGGTCCGGCGATGATGACGCCATCTGCTTCAACGCATGTCTCGTCTTTCAGTTCAACCGTCCAACGTGGGATAGTATCAGTACTGGCTTTGTTCGTCACGCGAACAACACGTTCGTTCAATCGAAAGCGAACATGGTTCAAATGATGCTTGAGAGCATTAGTCAGTGTCTGCAGGCCGTCCCTGAAGGTCACAAACATGCCGTAACGTGCGCCACTGCCGGTAGTCTGGCGGTTCTTCCCTTCGGCCCGCATTCCTTTGATCACACTGCCGTATTTGCTTTCCAGATCGAGGAAGCGGGGCATAGTTGCTCTCAGGCTGAGCCTTTCCGGCTTTGCGGTGTAGATGCCGCTAATCAAGGGTTGGACCACGCGGTCCAGGGCCTCGCGTCCAAATCGTCGGATGACAAAGGAAGCCAGTGATTCATCGTCATTGACTTTTCTCGCGGGCAGAAACATTTCTGCTCCCATCCTGAGTTTTCCGGGCAATGAGAAGATCGGCGTGGTGATAACCGGCATGAATCGTGTGGGCGCCATGAGAAGAAACCCTTCGGGAATTGGCATGAGCTTGCCCCGGCGCACTACCATGGCGCTGCGGTGGGCTTCATTGGTGTTTATCAGTTCGGATTCCAAGCCAAGACGGCGAGCCAGGGACAGGGCCCATGGTTTGGCGGTGACAAAGTTGTCAGGGCCGGCATCGATCAAAAAACCATCTCGTTTGATCGTATGAATGACGCCGCCCAAGCGATCACGAGCCTCGATCAACGTGATGTCCAGCGGGTATGTTCCTTTTCGACTTAACTCCGATAGCCGGTAAGCAGCGCTCAGGCCCGTGATGCCTCCTCCGATGATGATAATGCGTTTTGGCTTTTCTTGACTATCCATTTGTGCAATTACCTTGATGCCTCAACGGCGCCACCAAGAAGAAATGCCTAAAGTTTAAAGTGCCTAAAATGCCTAAAATTAAGTGAAGTTAGGGAGTTAGGAACTGTATTCCTAGATTACTAACAACTTTATCTACAGTTTTATTTCATTGTATTTCACGTTAGGCATTTTAGGCACTTTAGCTCATTTTAGGCAGTTCAGTTCAGCTCGGTTCCATACAATATTTGACAACAAATTTACTCCCAGAAAAGGTGCTAAATTCATTATGAAATAACCATGGTTACCATATCAGCCAGGCCATTCACAAATACCTGGTCGTCACTCACTGTCTTGGCGCGGAGCAACGTGATGCCTGCTTGTGTTGCTGTCTCTTTGGCTTCAATGTCAAGGTCGTACAAGACCTCGATATTATCGCATACGAACCCGATGGGCACTGCAACTGCGTGCTTGACCCTGCGGCTTTGCAGGTTTCGCAAAACATCGTTGATGTCCGGCTCGAGCCATGGATCCTGAGGCCGGCCACTGCGGCTCTGGTAGGCCACTTGCCAGTCACCATGATTCAGGTTGTTACTTACGAGTGTTGCCGAAGCATGCACCTGTTTGGCATAGAGTTCGACCTGGGGATCACTGTAGGGCAGACTGTGGGCCGTAAAGAGGATATAGGCCTCCTTGCGATCACGTTCAGGGATCTCTTCCAGGCATTCCCTCACACGGTTTGAAAGGGTTTGGATAAATCCGCCTTGATCGAAGAGCGGTTGAGTATAGGAGACATTCAGCTCTACCCCTGTTTCGGCTATGGCATTGGCAACATCGGCTTGATATTGACCCCAGCTTGATCTGCTCTGGTAAACGGACATGATCACCCCAACTGCCCGTTTGACGCCATCTTGGCTCATCCGTCGCACTGTGTCTGTCAAAAATGGGCGCCAGTTGCGCATGCCCACGTAAACGGGTAGAGGCATATCGCGGTGTTCCAGTGTTGCTCTCAAGGCCTCTGCCTGGCGGAAGGTGATCTCCTTTACGGGCGATTTGCCACCGAAGAGATCATAGTGACGGGCAACATCTTCGAGACGTTCTGCCGGGACGCGGCCTTGTGTAACTCTTGTTAGAAAGGGACGGATGTCCTCGACCGTCTCCGGTCCGCCAAAGGCGATTACTAATACAGCGTCCAAAGGGTTTGGTCTTTTTGTCATAATATTCGGATTTTGGATTTTCTCCGCATCTAGTCAAATCCGTAGTGGGCCTGTGCCCACCATTGCGGCATCCATTCTTCCCCGTGCCCTGTCTGTTCTCACCTCGCGGAGAGTTCGTGGACCGCATCCACAAGTTCAGCCACGTTCTCAGGCGGCATGTCAGGCAAGATGCCGTGGCCCAGGTTGAAAATATGGCCCGGCCGCCCTGCAGCTTTATCCAGAATGGCTTGCACATGGGCCCGGATCTCGTCAGGGGAAGTGTACAACACGATGGGGTCCATGTTGCCCATGACAGCCACGTTATCACCAAGCATGGACCACGCCTCTGCCAGATCGGAGCGCCAATCGAGACCGATGACATCGCCACCGGCTTCCTTCATCAACGGCAACAATGCCGGGTTGCCTGTGCTGAAATTGATCACCGGCGCGGACTTGTCGATTCCGTCAATAAGTCGCTTAACGTGGGGCATGACACACTCTCTGTAATCATCAGGCGATAGAGAGCCGACCCAACTATCAAAGAGCTGGACCGCATCAGCTCCAGCTGCGATTTGGCCGTTCAGGTATTCAATCAAGATATTGGTCAGACGTTCCATGAGTGCATGCCACGTAGCTTTGTCACGGTACATCATGGTCTTGGTTTTCACGTAGTGGGCTGATTTGCCGCCTTCGATCATGTACGAGGCTATGGTAAACGGGGCTCCGGCAAAACCGATTAATCCGATATCCGGCCGCAAGGCACGGCGTGTGATCTTCAGGGCATCAAATACATAAGCGAACTCGCTCACATCAGCTTTCCTCAAGCTGTGCACGTCTTCGCGCGTGCGCACGGGGTTGTGGATAACCGGGCCTTCACCCTTTACGAATTCCAGATGCAACCCCATAGGCTCTGTGACAAGAAGAATATCTGCGAAAATAATTGCCGCGTCCACACCGAGGCGGTCTACGGCCATCAAAGTCACTTCAGCAGCAAGCTCCGGGGTTTTACATAACTCCAGCATGGTCACTTTTTTCCTGATCTTCAGGTATTCACGCTGGTACCGGCCGGCTTGCCTCATGATCCAGACAGGCGTGTATGGGGTCGGTTCTCGCCGGCATGCCTTTACAAACACAGAATCCGTTGCAGAAGCCTCCCCGCTGTCGCCCGGTTGCCAAACCATGTCAATACGCTGCCATTGGTTTGTATTGACACCGTTCTTGCAGGCCGCGCGTTTTTTGGAGAGCAGATCGCGTCCGCGTCGGGCCATCTCACGGACAAGGTGCGCCATATTCGTTCTGTCAGGTTCGTAATCAACGGTTAGTTCTTGTTCCACAATGGCTCGACTGGCAACAGGTCCCACAGATCCGATGCAAATCCGTTTGAATGCTTCCCGCAGTTTTCTTTCAACGCCATCCATCTTGGCTACCTTGAACAGGTGCTGAACCTGGATCCCGCTGGTGAACAATGCAAAGTCCACACACGGACTCTTTCCGGCAATGATATCCCGGATAGCCTGGTGGAGTGGTTGCAGATCTTCCGGCAGATCCCATCGATAAAGGGGCACTGCCACGACTTCAGCTCCCCGCTCCTCCAACCCTTTGATCAGATCGGGATTCGAGTTGCCGTACTCTTGAATCGCCACTCTTTTTTTGTCTACTGCATAGGTCTCGTCGAGTCTGGTCAGTAAATCCTTCCACGTGTAGGGTTCTGGAACCAGAATAGCAGGCGCCAACCCCATGTCCCGCAATGCAGAAGCGGGCTTTGGTCCCAACGCAACCAACTTGACCGACCTGAGCGCTTCAATAACTTGCCGGGTCTCATATTTTATGGCTAGTGTCTTGATTAGAAGCCGCGTGCCAACACCCGTCATGAGGACCAGCACGTCGATCCAACCGGCTAGAAGCAGCTTGGCAAACTTGAGGGCTTCAGTGTTATGCTCAAGAGGAATCTCGCGCATGCTTGGAGCATTGACGGGTTTTCCCCCTGCTTGTCTGATGAGGTCGGCGATTTCAGTTGACTGCCGACCTGCAAATGAGACGACTCTGCTGTCTTGAAAATCAATGGGCACAATAATCCTCTAAGGTGTGTAAGTATTGAAAAAGATTCTTATTTATTTTTATTACTATAGGAAAAGACTGCCGATATGTCAACTTCAAAAAACGTGGATGGCAGATGATGGTATGGCGATGTGGATTTCTTGTGTTTCCGAGGGATCTATCTCAAAAAGAGCGCTCTTTGTGAGCATGGCCCTGAAAACCACCTCTTCCGTGCTGACGGAGACTTCGTAGTAAAGACCTCGATCGATTATGTCAGATACTCTTGCCTTGAAGACGTTAAGGCCATTGTTGGATGGCCTTAACTTGCTGATGGAAACATCCTCCGCCCTGATGCCTACGTAGCGTTTACGGCCTTCAGGCGGGGCTTGGAGACATAACTCCAGATTGTCCACAATTGCCCGGTTCTTATTGAACGTAGCCGGGAAGATATTCTTCATGCCAACAAATTCAGCCACAAAAGGGGTGGCCGGCCGTTGAAAAACTCGAGACACAGGATCGATTTGCTCGATCTTGCCAAGATTGATGATGGCCATTCGTTCACCAAGGAACAGCGCTTCAGCAAAATCGTGGGTGACCATCAAGAACGTGATTCGCAACTCTTCATGGAGTTTTTTGAGCACTTGCCGGATGTCTTCTCGAAAATTCGGGTCCAGAGCAGAGAGCGGTTCGTCAAGAAGCAATACTGAGGGATTTACGGCCAGGGCACGGGCCAGGGAGACTCTCTGTTTTTCTCCTCCGCTCAGATTGTGGATGGAGCGGTCAACCAAGTGCGAGAGATTCAACTGGTCAATCAGTCTGTCCAGATTTTTCTGTGTGGGTTGCTCATCGATTTTGCGGTAGCGCAAACCGTACGTGATGTTTTTGAGCACTGTGAGGTGGGGAAAGAGGGCGTAATCCTGATAGACGATCCCCATCCCGCGCTTTTCAGGAGGGAGATGAGTCACATCCTTTCCGGCCACTATTATTTGCCCACTGGTCACCGGCGCCAATCCCATGATGGCCTCCAGCACCAGGGTTTTGCCTGCTCCGGTCGGGCCGAGAAGTGTGAAGAATTCACTCTTTTCAATAGACAGATCAATGTCCTGGATTGAAAATCTCGGCAAATCAATACGGAGTTTGTTTAGTTGGATCATGCTTTTACCTGTTTAGGAAGTGAAACGATTCTTAGAAGGAGAAACAGCAATAGAGAAACCAGAATTAGCCAGACGGCCACTGGTTGCGAATACTTGAGTCCGTACGCAGTGAAACGCTCGTAGATCATAACAGGCGCAATCATGGGGTGGTATGCAATAATGACTATTGCCCCGAATTCACTGATGGCCCTGGCTGTGCACATGATCATCCCGACCAGCATGCTTCTCCAGGCCAGTGGAAACGTGATGCGGAAGAAGGTGCCGGTCATGGATGCTCCGAGACTGCGTGAGACTTTTTCAAGGCGCTTCGGAATGGCTTCGAATCCTGCCTTGGCTGTGTTTATGTAGAATGGCAACCCAACAAATACCATCACCAAGACAATTCCTGTCACGCTTCCCATGATACGAATTCCAAACGCATGCATGAACTGGCCCAGCCAGTGGTCTTTGCCGGCAACACTCAGAAGAGCAATGCCCACAACAGGATGGGGAATCATTATGGGGAGATCCACAACGCTCTCTATGAACTTTTTTCCAAAAAAAGTCTTGCGCGCGATAAGATAAGCGAAAGGCGTGCCAATAATAAACGATATGAGCGCCGCCAGGCCTGACGCATAGATACTAAGCCAGATGGAGTTGACTACGTCCCTGTCGGTTATAGCCTCCTTAAGATTACTAAATGAGGGCTGGGCCACCATCTCGATAAGGGGAAGCAGGATGAAGAACAGAATGATCGAGGTCGAGAAAATGGTCAACCAAATGAATGGATCAGGTCTCTTTCGCATTCTATGCTTTCACACTGCTACTTTTTGACCTCAACCAGCTTCTGAAGAGATGGGGGAAGCATGGCTTTCATTTCTGCAGTGGGGACTTTGCATGGAACAAAGGGCGGTTGGCCCATTTCCCTGAAGATCTTCAGGCCGCCATCAGGATCGATTACATATTCCAAGAAGGCCAGGGCGGCCTTCGGATTTGGTCCATCTTTGATCATGGTGATCCCGTAGGTGCAGGATTTGCCTGTGCGCGTCATCCAGGTTCCCGGTTTTTTCCCGGTCACTTTCACGGAGGCTTGTTTGTAAAAACTGTCATTTTTGTGATTGCCTAAATTGATCTTATCAGGAAGAACCACGTATTCTAGCTCATGCTGGACCGCCACGGAGAGGTACTCCCACGCGTAGTCCATGTGCCCTGTTTTTAAGAGGAAAACGAGCTCAACTGATTTGGGCCTGATATTTTCCTTGGGCCGGTTGGCGATCAGGCTTTCATAAAGTCCTGGCTTATTGTAGTGTTTTTCAGCCAACTGCAGCACCATGAGGCTCCGGTAGCCGCAGGGGTCAAGATTGGGATCCGCATGTCCCCAGACGACCCCTTTTCGGCCTAGGATGTCGTACCAGTTATCGGCATTAACCTCGTTTGCAAAGCGGCTCTTGTCCGTATAGCAGAGAACCAGTTGGTTGGTTGCAAAACGGATGTTCCACACCGCATATTCGGGAATCAGGGTCTTGTCTATAACCTTAAAATCAGCAGAAGCCATTATATCGGCAGGCTTGTGAAGTTCTGAAATCATACGTGCCATCTTGGTGCTCCCGCCTCCCTCACGCAGTACATCCACCTTGGGATACCTGGCTTCAAAGATTTTTTCCATCTTGGCAAAAGGCACTGTCAGGCTCCCTGCATGGAAGATGACAACCTTGCCCTGAGGTTCGGCTCCAACACAAAACGGGTAGAAAACCACTGCGGCCAGAAAAACAACCACCAGAAAGCTCTTTACCGACTTGTCAACTCTTGTCATCGCTTGTTTCTCCTCTTAGAATTGCCCCTATTTCTCCCTATTCGGTCTTGATTGCTGCGGGAAGACCATTTTGCCACGAAGACTCAGGTCATATCCGTCCAGTTCCTGAGCCATCTCGCGGAATTCAGACTCCGAAAGAAGGCCTAAGAAGAGCTGGACTTCGTGCAAGAAGAAGCGATCTTTCGGGATAACGAGATCGTATCGCTCCCAGCGCAGGGGAATGAAGCCCAAACCCAAAAGCCCTGCAACGGGTCTTATGGCAGGGGCCGTATCTGCTCGGCCTGAGAGCACCTCTATGGCGACATCGAGATGGCTTCTGAATTCCTGCTCGTAACCTTGAATCTCTTTCGCTTGAAGGCCGGCCTTTTCAAGTTCCCGGTCAAGAAGAAGCCGTGTGCCTGTGCCTTGAGGACGATTGGCGATCCTTATGCCGGGTTGACCCAGATCAGAGATACCGTCGATCCCCTTGGGATTTCCTTCGGCTACGAGGAGTCCTTGTTCTCTTCGACAAAAATTCACCACAGCCGGCAATTCACCCCCGAGTTCCTGGTAGGCAAAGTCAAAATTATATTCCTTTTCATCCTCCTGCATAAGATGGCTTGATGCAACGTGGCAGAGGCCTCGGCCCAAGGCCTTGAGTCCTCCAAGGCTGCCCACGTTGCCAAAGACGGCCAAATGGTCCGGGTAGACGCGATTGAAAAGCGCTATAGTCTTGTCCAGAAGGATGTCATGACTTCCCGCAATGGCGAGCATCCCGGGTGAGGGAGGAAGGTGGGCTGATCTGGGGTAGTTGATGATATGGCTTTCCAGCCACTGTTCCACCAAACGGCGGGGGAAGAGCCATTTCCCCGTAACCTTGCTGGCCGGGAGCCCCTTTTCGGAGACAAGGGAATAGACCATCTTTTCGTTTACATCCAGAAACTGAGCCACCTCTTTTGTGCTGAGAAAGGCTTGGTCATTGCTTTTTTTCATTACTCTAACACTCCAGGTTCCATGCGACATCCGTTACTCAGGATTATGAAAGCATTTTCTACAGTTTAAGTTAGACTTTGTCAAGCAAAAAAGCCGGCTAGGGGAGAAAGGGGCTATATGTACGAAAAGCAACTAATATTAACAGGCCTTGGTCCTGGATTGTGGAATTCGCAATTTTTCAATTCCGGTTTATCCGGGATTAAATTAGGGCACTTCCAGAAAATCGGAAGTGATAAAACTCAGAATGTGGCGGGTCTACGGAAGGAATAGAGCGGCCGAGATATTAGGGCCAAAACCGAGCACGCTGTTAGTGAATCCAACAGATCTTCTGTTTCACGGGTGGCTTCATCTGAAAAACACCAAGCCATAGTAGCCGAACAATCCAATACAAACTCCTTCATCAGGCTCTCCCTTCATCGATCATGTCCCGAATTTTCAGCCCGCTTAAGCGATTGCGACCTTGAATCTCCTTGATTTCTTTAATGGCGAGACGAATCTGGCTTTGATCGGTTTTGGAAGCAGATATAAGTTTTGCTACAGGTTTGCCCCTGTTTGTAATGAGAAATTCTTGACCTTTTCGCACCTTTGCGAGTAATTCTGACAGGCGAGTCTTGGCTTCGTGTGTTCCTATCTGTTCCATGAAAAACCTCCATAGAATGGATATAATAAGTTAGTTTATAAATTCGTTTACTTCAATTATTTCATCGATGCAAGGCCCCCGGTTTCCGATTTTATGTCCCAAAAGTGGGATTGAATTACACTACATGGTATGATGGCCTCAGCCGGGGAACGAAGGGAGCCCGTAGGGCGACCGGAGTTCCCCGGCAGGCAGCAGAGAAAGGAAGATACCAAGGGTGGTGAACAAAATAGAGAGTATGACCCGCAGCGCTTATTGTGATATTGAAAAGGTGAGTCAACTGATCAGCGGGGAACCGGCACTGCTTGCCCAGATCCTCAAAGTCGTTAATTCTGCCTATTTCGGCCTCCCCAGGGAAATTACAAGGGTGAGCTATGCCATTGCCTTTTTGGGGCTCAACCAGCTTCACCCCATGGTCCTTCCCCTGTCCGTCATCAATACCCTAGATGTCCATGACAAGGATGAACTCCACGGCTTTTGGTTTCACTCCTTTTATACGGCCATTTCTACGAAGTACCTGGCAAGAAAGTACGAGCCACTACTGTCCTACGAAGAATTATGGTCAGCAGCCATGCTTCACGACATAGGCAAACTCGTCTACCTGAAGTTTTTTCCTGACCATTACCGAGCACTAAGGGATTTCTGCAACGAGCATGGTCGTCTATTTAGCGAAGCAGAAAAGCATTTTTCACTGCCCTCAAGCGCTTATTAGGGATTAAATTTTTGTGATACACAAGCATCTGAGACTTCACAAAGCTGATAGAGGGCCAAAGGCAGGTTTGCTGTGCAGACAGCCTTGAACCCGCCGCGATCATCCCAATCGAACCACTGTTGCCTCACCGATATTGCTGTACCGGTCTGGGACACAAGTGAGGATGATGATTTGACATTCTTGACCCGCCTTCGCAAGGACGGCTCCCATCAATTTAAGCCTCTCAGGGTCTGTATATCCCAGAGCATCATCCAAAATGAGAGAGGCCCCGCCGTCCTTTGAAACGGTCATCGCACAGGCCAGACGAGATATCAGAGAGATCTGTTCTTTGGTGCCCCCGCTCAAGGAATCGAATGGGACATTGCAACCATCCATCGTCCGACTGGCAACCGACAGATTCTCAGTCACCTCAACCTCAAAGGAGTCATTGAATACCAATCGTCCGAGCCTCTCGATTTTCTCTTTCAGGGGAGCCACATAGGCCCTACGCGCCTTATCTCGTTCCTCTTTCATGGTTACATACAACAACTTAGCTGCCGATGCTCTCCGTATCATCGCTATATTTTCTTGCCGTATGTAATTGAAATGACTCTGGGCTGCTTGGAGCTTTTCATGCAAACCCTCTTCACCGAATACCTTGAGGCGAGTTCGTACCTCTGTGTTTTCTTGCTGCGCCGCTTCACGCTTTTTCTCTACCGTTTGCAGAGAACCTTTCGCGGTTTCCGCCAGGGTTCTCACTCGGTCAGGTTCCTTGCCGCGAAGATTTGCCTCGGCAGACTTGACGTTCTCCTCTTCTTTATGGACAGCCTTGGTGCACTTGAAAAGCTCCGATTCGAGGTCGTCATCCGGGGTGTCCCTCCGGGATCGCGAAAGCTCGTCTTCAGCGCGTTTTAGTTCATCAGCCTTAAGGTCAAGCTCCACCCTTGCTTTCTGGTATCGTTCTCTCAGTCCATCTCGCACCTTGCGGGCCGAATCCAGTTCTGTTCTGGCTTCTTCCCATGCCTTGTTGGCCTTTTCAAGCCCGGCCTCCGCATTTCGTAGTTCCTCCTTTGCGGATTCCAGGTTCGGAGGAAGATTGGGTTCCGGTACCCGGGCAGTGGGATAAGCAGGAACACCTTTTCCCAGTCCTATGACTTTTCTTTCCAGTTCTTCATAATTGAGATCGCGCAGGTTTTCTTTCTCGATCTCCTTTCGTCTCGCTATAGTCTGCTGTGCTTTCCGTCTCGCTTCAAAATATTGTCTCGCCTCATCCGCATTGCTTACTCCTGCATTATTGCATGAGGCATCAAGCTTTTGCTTTGCTTTCTCGACCCTTTTTAGGAGATCAGATGAACTTGATCCAGCGGTCAAGTCCATCTGCAAAGATCCTGGAATCGTAACGCGAACCCGATCAGACACTGCTAGACTACGCTTCTCGTCTTTTGCGATACTAGTATGCTCACCATCTATCTGGAAGTCGAGATCGGTCAGTCCTCGTAGCAGAACACTCGGTGCGCCTGTCTCCAACATCGCCTGAGCTGTAATTAGCGAGCGCTCAACCTTCTGTATTGCGTTCAGAGTTTCTTCGTCTACACTGTTTTTCGTCAGTACTTCATCAGCAAGAGCCGCCTCTTCCCGGGCACGATCTATGCGCTCTTTACGTTCCTTCAGTTGTTCCAAATGCAGCTTATTGTTGAAGTAATCAAAATCTGAACGACGCAGATTAAGAAGTGATTCGGCCGCTTTGCGTTGCACTTCGGCTGTGGCCGAATCCGATTGTGCTTTCTCCATATCGGTCTCCGCCTTCTTGACGGATGCGGTCGATGATTTGCTGGTTTCTTCGAGTTTTGCGTGTGCTTTTTGGGCTTTGGAGGCAGCGTCGATAAGGTCTTGGCGTATCGCCTTATCACGCTTTGCGGCCTGTTCAGATTTTCGTGCCGATTCCAACTTAAGACGAGCGGTTTCCAGAGCGGTTTCCAGGTTTTTGATTTCATCGAGGGACTTCGTGTATTCAGAAAGATCTCCGCGGAGATCCTGCTCTTGTTTCTTCAATCGTTCCAGTTCCAGGCCGAGATCTGCAGCGCGAACTATATCCTTTTCCAGGTTCTGAATCTGTTTTTCCAGTGAAACAACTTCTGTCTGTGATTCCGCCTGGGCTTTTTGGGCCTCCTGCAATTCCTTTTTTTCGCTGCCGCGTTCCGTGAAATAGCGTCCGTACTCCTCCCGAACCTTATCGAAAAGGCTTTCCTCTCGTGGATCTGCCTGTTGACCACCCGCAGCAATATCTAGAGCGGCCGATAATGATGTCTGCCTTGATAAATTGGCCTGCCGGATCGCTTCACCTTGCTGAATGCAAAGTGCTTTCCACAGATCTATGTCTATGGTTTCGCGGAGAATCTCCTCGGCACGTTCATGAGCTTCACGCCCGGTGTGGTTTTCCATGTTGGGACTTGTGATAGTCAGGGTAGTCTCCGGTTTTTTGTAAAACCTCTTGAAGTAAGTAAAACGGTAGGGACCGCTTTCTGCTTCCAATTCAATTTCGGGACCTGCGTCATGATGCACAGGCCTGACTGCGTCGACACTTCGGTGCTTACTCGAATCGAGATAATCGAAAAGAAGACCTATTGCCTCGCTGAGGCTGGTTTTTCCCGTTTCATTCGGACCCTCTACAATGGTTAAGCCATTGGGGCCGAATTGTACCTCGGATTCATCAATTCCCCGGTAATTGGCCAGCCGGAGGCGAAGGAGTCTCATAATTCCCTCCCTGAAAGTCTAACGAGGAGAGCAAGGGCATCGCGTGAAGTGACAGCATCGGGACCTGATTCTTGAACATTTGACCGCAACCGTTCAACGGTACTACTGGCAAAACCCGAAAACCCAAGGTCTGTGAAATCGGCATCTTCCGGAATTACGGCGAGATTGTCCATGCGTGTTTCGACTGCGCCCAGAATATCTTGAGCATGAGAAATAAGTTCTTCAAGCTCGCTATGGAGTGATAGAGAGAGCGCGCCGACAAAACGCAATTTGACAACGGTTCGTTCTTTGTTTTCAAGATTTTCAACCCAGGCACGTAGCGCATCGATGTCCTCTTTGGAATTTAGGTCTATTTGTTCACGCTCGATGAATTTCCATCTTCCGATATTCACCTCTTTTGTAGTTACGCCCTCATTGTTGATTGTAACGACAAGGGCAAAGCCCGGTTTCACCTCGTTATAATCCGTTTGCTCGGCAGTGCCTGCGTACCACACGCAACCGCTGTCACCGACCTCGGTGAGAGAATGTCGATCTCCGAGAGCCAGGTAATGAATTTTGTTCTGTGCTATCGCGGTTTCGGCTGAACGAAGAGAAATAAGAGCTGGATCGTCAGGATTTGGAGAAAGGCTGTCCACCATCCCATGGGCAACACAAACACGCAGAGTATCGACAATGGGTTCAAGTTTTCCTGTCGTCAAAGCAACCAGATCTTGCAGAGGGCGTTTCGATGCCCAGGGTATCCCTATTATCTCAATGCCTTCGTCAACGCGAATGGGATTCGTGTCCTCAATCACATGGACATGGGGCGGTTTGCGCTCTAAAAAAGTCGTGCTGCGGTAAACGGATGCCGCGTTGAGCGGATCATGGTTGCCGGGGAGCAGGTATACAGAAACCGGCACATCCTTCAAAGCCTCGATGGCGCGCAAGACGGTCTTTCGGTCAACCAGGTTTGACTCGAATACATCGCCGCATACCACCACAAACCGGCAATCCTCCTCTTCGGCCATGCGACCAAGTTCACGGATGGCATCAAATCGGGACTGGGCGAATCTCTCCTGAACCCCTTCAGAAAAGAAGTGCCGGGTCATCCCTAACTGCCAGTCACCTGTATGCAGAAAGCGCGTCACGTGTTCATTCCTTAATAATGACATCCAGATTGTAGTAATGGGTGGGTTTGGTAGAAAATTCGGAATTTCCGAATTTTCTCATCACCTGTTCTTCCACAAGCTCCCCTTCTTTAAAGATGTTCTTGATGTGTTCATTGATGGTGGATTTGGCTTTGCCGAAAAGCTGTGCCATCTGATCCTGGATGAGCCAGACGGTTTCTTCCTGCATCGAATGGGATCAGTTCAAATCCCCGCTCGCGTATCCCTTCAAGAATCCCTTCCTCCAGGAGAAGCCCATCGGGATCGGCAACCAGTGTCAGACGAGCCACCTTTGGAGTAAACTCCTTGAGAATCTGGTCGCGCCAGCTATTCATAAAAGACTCCAACCGCGAATGGACGCGAATGAACGCTAATAAAAGATGATAATAAGTCATGTTCATTCGTGGTTCTCCTGCTTGGTCACAGTCCGACTGAACAAGTTGCTCGAAGTTGGTCACAGGCCTGGTCACTACCAGGTAGGTTAGCATCCTGCCGGGTGAATAATAGCCATTTATGATCCCGTAAATGGATTCATGATTCCTTTTCCGGTTCGACGTTGAATACGGCTGGATATACGCCAAGCGTATAAGCTTATGCGCGCGCTCATATCGCCGCTCGTAAAATGCGTGCGCGCTCGTATTTTACGAGCGCTACTCATAAACAACCCCCTTGCCCTTGCCTTTAGGAACGATTTTTCCGCCTTGAGTCAATCTTTTCAGTAAGCGTGTCGCTTGAAATGGACTAATCCGGCAAAGTTCCGCCGCCTCCGCCCGTTTGATGGAACCGTGCTTGTCGATATAGGCCAGAACCATCTGTTTCTGCTGGATGGGGTCGAATCCGGCTTGTCGGACATAGGCGGCTTTCTGACCGGCATGCTGGTACACCTTGGCGCTCAGGGTGTAAGTGCGGCCCCGTCCGCTTCCGTGGGCATCCACCAGGCCGGCTTCCACCAGCTTTTCGAGCGAGGTGCGTGTTGCCTGTTCGGACTTCTGGGTATCGGCGGTCAGGTCCGCGGTGGTCAGACGTCGCTCATGACGCAAGCGGGAAAGGATGATCAGGCTGTCGATCGGCATGGCGGTTCCGGTCTGCTCCTCGTGGCGCAGAATCATTTCCAGAAACCCGGTATCGGCATCTGACTTGGTCAGCATGAGCACGACGGAGGTGGCATCCGACATTGCATAATCCGGAGCTGGACGACCGTAGCGCAGCATGCCTTCATAGATCCGATCAATACCACGACCTGTACGTTCGGCGAGTCCGATCCGCTTTACAATATCCGCTAAGAGGGGATTGCGGGAGCGTGGTGCGGCTACCAGCAGGTTGTGCAGTGTGATGCCTTCCACAAAGCCGCCCGGGCTGGAAAGTGTCAGCCCATCATCGTCGAGGCGGACATGAACCGCACCCAGCCTGGAATAATCGCGATGCACCAGTGCGTTGATAAATGCTTCCCGGAAAGCCCGGCGGTCGTAATTCGGGATTGGCACACGGAAAAGCCCCACTTGAATTTCCTGCTCATCGATATGGGCTTTGAAAAGCAGCTCTACTTCTTCGAAGGTCTGCAGCAGTGGTTTCCTTAAAAACTCATTGACCCGAACATCCGTGCCTTCTAAAACTTGAAAGGCGACTTCATGGGCAGGTACGTGATTTCGCAGGATTTCTTCAGGACCCATTAGGAGAAGGCCTGCGACTGTTGGTTTTCGAACGCCTTCGATAGTAGTGACGAGGCCCAATGCATCGTCTAACTCTTCGTCAGCCAGGGGAAGCAGCGCCGTGTCGCCGCCATATCGACGGATTGACTCCCGTATCCTTTGGCGCTGCAAGGGATTCAGAGCTTCGGCTGTGAGCGATGTAAGTGGAATTGCCGAGGGATCAACAAGCCCCATGGAAGACTGGCGCTGTATAAATTCGTGCGGGTAGAAGGGCACAGCTTCGGGTTTTCCGTTTGTCAACAGGCGACGGCGTAAGAGCAGGCCCTCTGAAGTGGAAACTATAGATCTGGTTTTGGGTACCTGGACTACAACAATCGTTTTGCCATCTAAATCAAACAGCTCTGCTCTCAATGCTATGGACGGATTGGTCTTATTGGCAATCAGGGCGGCAAGTCCGGCGGAATCTTGGTGATTGGGATAGGCACCGGTAACTGTTCCATCGTCTTCCACACCAAGAAACAACGTGCCACCCTCTGTGTTGGCCAGGGCAACAATAGCCGCCACCAGTTCCCTATCAGGTAACGGTTTTCGATCGCTCTTGAACTCAACCGTGAGCGTCTCGCCCTTTGTCAGAGTATCCCTCAATTTGTGTTCATTCGCGTTCATTCGCGGTTCCTATTCCAATACAATCCATGCTTTTCCGGGCTCCTTGCCCTTGGTGAGTTGATCCAGGTAATCCTCAAACCGTTGTTTCATCTGCGCAGACGAAGACCGTCCAGGTCAACTCTCTGGCCTTTAATCCCAGGGTACGTTGCAGCGTATCTCGATTCTTGGCACCTTTCAGAACGGAGAGCAATTGCGGGCTTGCGGACGTCCTTTTCACCCGGTTCCAACAGGCGTGAATCGTCACCGAACACATCGCCGCATACCACCATAAACTGGCAATCCTCTTCTTCGGCAATGCGCCCAAGTTCGCGGATGGCATCAAATCGGGATTGGGCAAATCTCTCCTGAACCGCTTCCGAGAAGAAGTGCCGGGTCATTCCCAACTGCCAGTCACCTGTATGGGAAAAATGGATCATTTGTTATTCCTTTGCCGACTTTTCAGCCATGGCGCATCATGTCATCGACTTCTTTTTTCCGAAATTTCCACAGGCGACCGATCTTGTGCCCAGGCATATTTCTTTCACTTATCCACCTGTAAACGGTATCCCGCTTGATGCCGAGATAAGCCGCAATATCGTCTACGGAGAGCCACCTGTCTGCGTGCGGCTACGCACAGGCAGATCGATCTTCCATCTCGACCATCTCTCAGACTCCTAACGGTACTTTTATTTTCGAATGAATATACTCGCCAAAGGCGGAAAGGGAGGGCATACGCACTTCTCACATCATAAAGTCGAGCCATAATACCCTGCTTTATCCCGATCGTAAACCGTTGTTTTCCGTATTAGTATGGTTTAGTCCGTTCTCGAAAAAATGAATTATTGCATTGTGTCTTAGTGTTGACAAAGGGCAGACAAAAGCGTATATTTGCAACATGAAATATTTGAATTGGAATATCAAAAAAAACGAGATTTCGAAGGTTGAGCGCGGGATTTCCTTTGAGGAAATTGTTTACCTGATCGAATCAGGTCAGATACTCGGAATTGAAGAAAATCCAGCACGACCTAATCAGAAAATGTATATCCTGGAAATTGAGAATTATGCCATTGTTGTACCTTTTGTGGAAAACGATAATGAAATTTTTCTTAAAACAGCCTTTCCAAGCCGAAAATATACAAAACACTACGGCTTAAAGGGGGAATAATGAAAAAAATTAGAAAAAAGGCATTTGAACCGATTGATAAAGAAGAAAAAGAGTTGATGGAATCAATCGAACGAGACGAGTGGCGCCCTGTTAAGAATATCGACCAGGAAAAAAAGAAGGCCATGGCAGCAGCTCGAAACACCCTGAGAAAAGATAAGCGCATAAATCTCCGTCTGACGCAGAAGGATTATCATCAAATTCAGACTAAGGCTATTGAAGAAGGCATACCATATCAAACACTTATTTCCAGTATTGTGCATAAGTATCTGAATGGTTTGCTAACTCCAAGGTCATAGGTGGAAACACAACAAGGCGTTCAAGATTGACGGGCAGGGATCCGAAGACTACCTTGTATCTTCAATTGGCTCTCTATACGTGCATTTCTTGTCAAAACACTTCAGGTGTGGCCCGTCCCTTTTCGTGGTGCGCATCGCCACAAAAGGGGCGCCGCATTTGGGACAAGGTTGGGGCACGGGTTTGTCCCATACGGCAAACGTGCAGGCAGGATAACGGCTGCATCCGTAGAAGAGCTTTCCCCGCCTTGATCGGCGTGCGACAAGCTCGCCAGAGCATCCTTTCTCCGGACACTTGACGCCGGTGCGCTCGGCTTGTGAAATGCCTTTTTCTTTTAAAGACATCGTATTTTTGCAGTCCGGATAAGCAGAGCAGGCAAGGAAGGGGCCAAAACGCCCCTTTTTTCGCACCATTGGGCTTCCGCATTTTTCGCATACTTTGTCAGTCGGCTGGTCCACGACTGGACGGACTGCGTCGATCCGGCCTTTTTCATTGCGGGTGTAGTTCTGTGTGAATCTACATTCCGGATACCCGGAACAGCCGAGAAACGGACCGTTTCGTCCCATCTTGATTCTAAGAGGTTTATCACACTCAGGGCATCGTAAGTCAACGGACACACCCTCGCTCTTGACGCTTCTCATCTCCTTTTCTGCCCGTTTTAAATCCTTTTTGAATGAACTGTAGAATTGCTGGAGCACAGTGGTGGAGTCTGTTGTTCCTTCTTCGATCTTGTCCAGGCTATCCTCCAACTGGGCAGTAAAATCGACGTTCAAGATATCCGGAAAGCCTTCTATCAAGAGATCGTTTACGATGAAGCCCAATTCCGTGGGTCGGAAATAACCCTTGACCAGGTCCACATATCCCTTGCCCCTGATGGTGGAAAGGATGGTTGCATACGTGCTGGGTCTCCCAATGCCGTTCTCTTCCAGCTCCTTGACAAGGGATGCCTCGGAAAACCGTGGTCGTGGCTGGGTAAAGTGCTGTTTGGGGTCCAGCTTGTGGCATTTCAGTGCCGCCTGCTCAGTCAGGGGTGGAAGCGTTTCCTTGTCTTTTGATTGGCTGTGACCTTCATTTGAAGAGATATATAGGGCCATGAAACCGGGGAAGCGAACCACTGATCCGGAGGCTAGAAAGGTGTAAGGGCCTGCGGAAATAGTGATCGAGGTTTGGTCAAGGATCGCCGGTTTCATTTGACAGGCCACAAAACGCTTCCAGATCAATTCGTAAAGGGCTTGTTGGTCTTCGGAGAGGAACTGCGCAAGCTCCTTGGGTTTTCGAAAAACCGATGTGGGGCGTACGGCCTCATGGGCGTCCTGGACCTTTTTCTTGTTCTTGAACACATGGGGTTTTTCCGGCACGTACGCCTGGCCAAACTCCTCTTGGATGAGCTGTCGAGCTTCATCGACAGCTTCCTGGGCGACACGTGTAGAGTCTGTTCGCATGTAGGTAATAAGGCCGACCGGTTCTCCAGGGCCCATTTCGAGGCCCTCATAAAGCTGCTGGGCCACCGTCATGGTTTTCCTGGCCGAAAAACCGAGCTTTCGAATTGCCTCTTGCTGGAGCTTGCTGGTAGTAAAAGGGGGCAGGGGCTTTCTTTGCTGGGCTTTCTTGACGACCTTTTCGACCCTGAAAATCGTGCCTTTAAGGTCCTTTAGGATTGACTGAGCCGCCTTTTCATCGGGGATGGAAAGCTTTTTGTTGTCTTTCTTGGTGAGTTTGGCCAAGAAGGGTGGCGGGTTTTCCCCTTCAAGCTCTGCGCTGATGCTCCAGTACTCCTCCGGCTCAAAAGCTTGTATTTCCCTTTCGCGTTCACAAATAATGCGAACCGCAACCGACTGAACGCGGCCCGCGCTCAACCCCTGTTGGACTTTTTTCCACAAGACAGGAGAGATTTGATAACCTACGAGGCGATCCAAAATCCGCCTGGCCTGTTGGGACTCGAACTTGTTGTTGTTAAGCTCCTGCGGAGAAGACATGGCGGCGCAGATGGCATTTTTCGTGAGCTCGTGAAAGAGGACGCGGTAAAACCTGCGCCCTTTCTTTTTGAGGACCTCAGCCGTGTGCCAGGCTATGGCCTCACCCTCGCGGTCCGGGTCAGGCGCCAGATATACGTCCTTGAGGTTTCCGGCTGCCTGTTTTAAGGCACGGATGACTTTTTCTTTTCCCTTGATGGTCGTGTATTCTGGTTTGAACCCTTCCTCCACAGAGATACCCAGTTCCCTTTGAGGCAGATCCTTGATGTGTCCCACGGTAGCTGCCAAATCAAAATCGGATCCGAGGTATTTTCTGAGAGTTCGTATCTTTGTGGGCGATTCAACAATGACTAGAGATTTGCTCAACGGTGATCCTTTCTTGGTCTTTTTCAGTTTTCCATTATTTGGCTAACAAACTCAACCGGCCAACCAATCAGCGTTCCGACCTGGCAAAGAGTTTACCGGGATTCTGCGTCACCAGGCCTTTCAACTCCAGTTGAAGCAGCAGGCTTGCCACTTCTGCTGCAGAGAGCGACACCTGTTGAACCAGCCTGTCAATGTGTATCGGATAAGGACTCAATTCATTTAGGAGTATTTTCTCCTCAGGCGCAAGTTTGATGGCTGGTTGCTCTTTCGGTTCCATGGGCGCCATTGCCCGGTCGATGTTGAGTTCTTCGATAATATCATTTACGTGCTCAACGAGTTTGGCTCCTTGCTTGATCAGGCCGTGCGTGCCAATACTCTTAAATGACGTTACACTGCCCGGCACGGCAAAAACCTCCCGACCCTGCTCTGCAGCCAGCCTGGCCGTAATGAGGCTTCCGCTCTTGTGTGTGGCCTCAACAATGACTGACCCGAGGGACATTCCACTGATTATGCGGTTCCGAGCCGGAAAATGATGGGCATCAGGAGGGGCGAGAAAGGGAAACTCTGAAATAACCGCCCCGTTTTCGCTAATCCTGTGGAACAGTTTCTTGTTTTCAGCCGGATAGATCGTTCCCAGGCCACACCCCAAAACTGCAATCGTCTCGCCCTTGGCAGCGAGCGCCCCTATGTGGGCAGCAGAGTCAATACCGCGGGCCATGCCGCTAATCACGGTAAATCCGCGGGCCACCAGGTCCCTGCTCAAACGTTCGGTAGTCGTGCGACCGTAGGATGTGGCATTTCGTGATCCAACGATGGCTATATTGAGGCTGTCCGGACGAAGCGTGCCAAACACATAGAGGACTGGGGGCGGGTCATGTATCTGGCGCAGGAGGGCAGGGTAGTCGGGATCCGAAAAGGTGATGATTTTGAAACCGTTTTTGCGGACAAGGTCGAGGTCATCTTCAACGTCCCTGGGAGCTCTATGGCGGGAAATCACCGATGCCAGGCGTTCGTTAATTCCTTCAACGTTTAAGAGTTCTTTTTTAGATGCATTAAGAACCCTTTCAGGTTCTCCAAAATGCCTGAGGAGCTGCAGGAAGAGGCGGTTGCCCACGCCAGGGACAGATTTTAGTGCAAGCCAGTATTTGAGCGATTCCATTACAGCTTTTCAAGTTCTTTCAATTTGGCCCGTGCCTTGGTTTCTGCTTCGCTGAAAGGATAGTTTTTGATGACCCTTTTTAAAAAAATGCGAGCATTGCTCGGATCGTCCAAGGCCACGTAAGCATAACCTATTTTAAGCAATGCGTCAGGGGCCTTGTTCTCATCTCCGTAATGCGTCACGACCTCTTTAAAGGCAAGAATAGCGTTGGGGTAGTTCTCGATGTCATAGTAAATCTCTCCAACCCAGTACTGTGCATTGTCAGCAAGGTGATGTTCGGGATAATCCTGCAGAAAACCCTTAAGTAGAGCCAATGCCTCATCATAGCGATGCTGTGTATAAGCTGCAAGGGCTTTCTCATACTCACGTTCAGGGGAGCGTTTGGGAGATACAGCGGCCTTTTTTATCACTACCTGGGAGGTCGGCTTCTTGGGCGCAGGCTCTGTAACTGCTTTTTCAGTTGCCTGCGGTTTTTGGACGATCTCGGATGACGAAGGTTCCTTGTCCGGCACGGTCGGCGCAGGCTCGGGACGCCTTGATAGCCCTTCAACAGTCTCATCCAGGTTGTCGAATCTGGTCTCGAGCACATCAAGCCTGCCAAAGATGTCTTCTATTGTCTTTTGAGTTGCTGCATTGGCATTTGTTATCTGGCGCATTTCTCGTTGAAGCGCTGCCATCTTGGGGTCTTCTTCAGGATGAAACATGCCCTTGAATGAAGTGCAGGCGGGCAGCGCCACAAGAAGGAAGGCTACAAGAACGCCTGTCCAGCCGCAGTGGACATATGGACGGTACATATGATACTCCTTTTATCGCCGCCTTTTCTTGAGTCGGCCTGCTGATGTTTTGGTGGCCTGCTGCCAAACAAGCAGAATCGGGCTTGCAACGTAAACTGAGGAATAAGTTCCTACGATAATGCCGATAATCAGGGCAAATGCAAAATCGTGAATGATGCCTCCTCCCAGCACGAAAAGGGCAACCACAACGACAAGGGTTGTGAGCGATGTCAGCAGAGTGCGGCTCAAGGTTTCGTTGATGCTGCGGTTTATAATGCGGTTATATGGTTGGCGATGATATTTTCGAGTATTTTCGCGAATGCGGTCAAAGACGATGATCGTGTCATTGAGCGAATATCCTATGATGGTGAGCAGGGCCGCAATGATTGGGAGCGTGAAGTCTTTGTTCATTAAAGAGAAAATCCCTACAGTGATCATGACATCGTGGACCAAGGCAACAATTGCGCCTGTGGCAAATCGGAGCTTCAGATAGAAACACAAGCCCAAGGTGACCAATATTGCGATCAGAATAAGAGTTGGAATGCTGACGTCGAATTTCTTCAGTGTGAAAAGGGCAAAAAACAGACACGATGCCACAATGATACTGAGCATCCACTTCAGTTCGAACCTCCCTGAGATGTAAACGATGATGAAAAGAATGGCGGAAAACATGGCCAGCAAAGCCTTTTCACGAAGGTCTTTTCCCACCTTGGGACCTACCATCTCCACACGGCGCACTTCTGCCTCGTTCTCCGGGTATGCTGACTTCAGGACCTTTGTGATTTTGGGGGCAAGGCTTTCCAAAGCCGTTGATGATCCGGTTGCCCTAATCAAGTATTCGTTGTCTTTTGTTTCTCCGAACCCCTGGACTGATGTTATATCCAAATCCGTGGTTCTGAGGGCATCCTTGATTGCCTGCGGAGGTATTGCCTGTGAAAACTGAACCTGAATAAGGGTGCCACCTGCAAAATCGATCCCGTAACTGGGCCCTCCTTTCAGTATGAGGGAGATTATGCTGGCAGCAATCAACAACAGTGAACCCGCAAAGGCGAATTTTCGTTGTCCTATGAAATTGATATTAATGTCGGGTTTTATTAGTTGCATTGGCAGATATTGAGTTCCTTTTTCGAATTTTTGAGCGAAAATCAGGGGTTTTCGGTCAATCACTAAATACTCAAACGTGTCACGCGTCGCTGGAACACAAGATAGTCAAAGATCAGCCTTGCTACTATGATAGCCGTGAAAAGGCTTGCCAATATACCTATACTCAGAGTCACGGCAAAGCCTTTCACAGGTCCGGTCCCGAACTGAAAGAGGACCAAGGCCGCAATCAAAGTCGTAATGTTTGCATCCAATATAGTTAGCGTGGCCTTGGCATAGCCTGCGTCTATTGCAGCCCTCGGAGTCTTGCCTAAACGCACTTCCTCCCGAATACGCTCAAAGATAATTACATTGGCATCCACAGCCATGCCGATAGTGAGGATAATTCCCGCAATGCCCGGCAGTGTCAGCGTTGCCTGAAATGCAGCCAGGCCGGCAGCAATGAGAATGATATTTAAGAAGAGAGCGATATTTGCAACCATGCCGGCGCCTTTGTAATAGATCCCGACAAACAGGAGCACAAGTATCCCTCCAACGCACATGGAAACAATGCCTTTTTGAATCGAGTCGCGGCCCAAGGAAGGGCCAACCGTGCGTTCTTCAAGGATCTGAACCGGGGCGGGAAGGGCTCCGGCCCGTAGCACGATGGCCAGATCGTGAGCCTCTTCAGTCGTGAAATTTCCCGTAATGCGGGCATGGCCTCCACCGATTTTTTCCTGAATAACAGGGGCCGAGTAGATGTGGTTGTCCAGCACAATGGCCAAGCGCTTTTTAACATTTGCTTCGGTAATACGTTCGAAAAGGCGGGCCCCCTTTTTGTCGAAGTCAATCGTCACATAGGGCTCGTTAAACTGGGAATCAATTTGAACCCTCGCATCGGTGAGGTACTCTCCGGTCAAATACGTTCGTTTTTGGACCAGAAAGGGTGTTTTTCTGGTACGTCCCGTGTCTTTGTCTTCAACTACCTGGTAAAGGAGCAAATCATTCGGTGGGACGTGCCCTTTCAGGGCTTCCTCCACGTCATGGTCTTCGTCGACCAGCTTGAATTCAAGCAGAGCTGTTTTGCCGATCAGGTTTATGGCTCTCTGAGGGTCTTTGATTCCGGGCAGTTGTATCAAAATTCGATTTTCCCCTTGGCGGCGTATGTCCGGCTCGCTTACACCGAACTGATCGATACGATTTCGAATGGTTTCCATGGCTTGTTTTGCAGCCATTTCTTTTATGTACTCCACTTCCCGATCAGGCAGGTCGAGTTGTATTGCGAGGCCTTGACCCTCTGAGGTCCTAGATACCTCGCGGAGTAATCCGAAATCCTTGTCAAGCATGTTGTCAAAGGGCTCAATATCTTCTTGCTTCAGGATCCGAACCGATATTCGTGTGTCGGTAGGGCGGCCAATATCGACTGGTCGTATTTTCGCCTTTTTCATAGCTGCCCGCAAGTCGTCGGCTGTACGTTCTATCCTGTTTTCAACGGCTTTTTGAGTTTGGACCTCCAGCACAAGATGTACGCCGCCCTGAAGATCCAGCCCGAGGCGAACCTTTTCCGACGGAAGTATTCCAATGGACGTCCACCACCCCGGCACCGTTGGACAGAGCGAAGGTACCACATAGATGCATGCCACGGCAACGAGTCCGACAATCAAGAATAACTTCCAGTTAAGTTGTTTCAATCAATTGCTCCTTGACTCTATTTGGGGCTCGGGTTGTCGGTTTGCGCCAGGCCTGATACGTTGGCCCTGGCTACCTTGACACGCACCTTCTCGGAGATCTCAACCGTTATGACCGTGTCCGTAATTCCAGTGATGCGTCCGTAAAGCCCACCGCTTGTTATGATGCGGTCTCCCTTTTTCAGGTTGCTGATCATCTCGCGGTGCTTTTTCTGTTTTTTTTGTTGGGGGCGGATCAACAGGAAATAGAATATGACAAACATTAGGATCAGAGGAACAAAGGCCCCAAATCCGCCCTGCCCCGACGCTTCCCCTCCAGTGCCCATGGCATACGCAATGTCAATCAAGATAAATACCTCCTTTGTTTTTGGTTATTTGGAAATCGTTTGTCTTCGATGCCCGATGCCCGATGGCTGATACCGGAGGCCCGATGGCTGATGCCTGATGCATCAGTCCGCATATTGTAAATTTGTCGTTCCTATCCGGGATCTGGTATCCGGCATCCTGCATCACCATTTCTGAGTCACGATTGTTCCAGCTTCCAATGCATTTCGGCTGTACCGAGTACGCTCGTGATGACGAGCTTAACTTCCTTTGTGTTATCTCCAATGAACGGGCGGTCACCTTCAGGTATGTCGTAAGGAAACCTTACAGTGTATATTGACTTCCATGGCGTGATATAGGGATAGAAGTGGGGCGTGACGGCATTATGTCGCTTAACCCGCCTTACTTCAACAGGCGCCACGCGCTCGTCCTTGTCGTTAACCAGATAAAGACTCCACATCGATTTGAACTTGTCAAAATCATCCCACTTTTTTTCAGGCACAAAGCTTGCCATTAGAAACTCATGGCCAAGGGTAGCAGCGCTGAGTTGGTCTTCCATAAATTGTTTTTTCTCCTGAGATGTCAGCTTATGCGCCTCTGCGTACTCATCAGCATAAGCACGGCGAAATTCATGTGACTTGAAAGTAGCCGAGACAATGAGCTTTACCTCAAACCCCCTATATATGCGGGCCTCGCGGCTCCACTTGTCAGAAACGCTTTTGTAAGTCTCTGTATGATAGGGTTTGGAGGATTCAACAAACCGACCCACACTAGTGCAATTTGCGGTAAACAGCAACAGAATAGCTGCAAGAAAAATGAAGATCTTGGGTTGGCAAAGAGCACAGGTAACGTCTTTCTGGCTTTTCTTAAGATCTTTGCAATGCATCCTTTTTTGTCCGAACACCACGTCAAACCAATATTGAAGCTGAACGCTCAAAGATTAAAGAAAAATTGACGATTGCAAATGGAGCTTATCAATTTCGTTGAACACAGAGGCTATTGCCTTTAGGTTCATTGCACTTTGAGTTTTGAGCTTTCAAAGACACGGGTAAATATGGTATCCACATGTCTCAGTTGGAAGTCAACATCAAATATTTTTTCAACTTGCTTGTTTCCTAGATGCTTTGCAATTTCAGGATCGTTTTTCACGAGATCCTCAAAATTGTTATTCTCCTTCCACGCACGCATGGCCTGTTTCTGAACCATCTTGTATGCCTGCTCCCTGCTGACCCCCCCCTTGGCCAAGGCAAGGAGTATCTGCTGCGAAAATATGAGACCACGGGTCAGCTCCAAGTTGTGTTGCATCCGTTCAGGATAGAGCACTAGATGGCGGATGATTTCTGTCATGCGGTGCAACATGTAGTCAACAAGAATTGTGGTGTCCGGGATGATCACTCTCTCCACAGAAGAATGGCTGATGTCGCGCTCGTGCCAAAGGGCTACATTGTTTAATGCTGCAGACGCATTGGAGCGAACCAGCCTTGCCAAGCCAGAAAGATTTTCCGATGATATGGGGTTGCGTTTGTGTGGCATGGCCGAAGAGCCTTTTTGTCCTTTTGAGAAATATTCCTCTGCTTCCGAGACCTCTGTCCTTTGAAGGTGCCGGATTTCCACCGCCATCTTTTCTATTGTCGAGGCTATGATGGCAAG
The DNA here is from genome assembly GCA_016930875.1 of Deltaproteobacteria bacterium. NCBI lineage: Bacteria > Pseudomonadati > Myxococcota > Myxococcia > Deltaproteobacteria bacterium. The sequence goes on from JAFGFW010000202.1 coordinate 26,675, forward strand.
CGTGCAAAAGTACTCGGCATAGCGATCCCTTTGGATGATCTGTGTCGATACAGGAGCCGGCTTGAGCCCCAGCTTTCTGCACACACGGGCTTCCACCCTTGGTGAAATACTGGCAAAGGTGCCAACAGCCCCTGAAATCTTGCCTACACTGATGGTTTCCAGGGCATGTTCCATTCTCCGGCGGTTTCGCCGCATCTCGTCGTACCAGAGGGCCAACTTCAGGCCGAAGGTGATGGGTTCGGCATGGATGCCGTGAGATCGGCCCACCATAACGGTGTTCTTATGTGTCAATGCCTTTTTCTTCAGGGTGGCCAGCAGAAGGTCACAGTCCTTTAAGATAATTTTAGATGCCTGCCGCAGTCTGACCGCCATTGCCGTATCCAGAATATCCGAGGACGTGAGCCCAAAGTGGACATACCGTGCGTCCTGGCCAACGCTTTCTGCCACATTGGTTAAAAAGGCAATCACATCGTGCTTGGTCTCGGCCTCAATAGACTCGATCCTTTCAATGGAAAAGCGCGCTTTGTTGCGGATATTTTGCGCGGCCTTCTTCGGGATTTCACCCATTCCGGCCAAGGCCTCACAAACAAGAAGCTCGACCTCAAGCCAGGTCTGGAACTTGTTTTCTTCCGTCCATATGCGGCCCATGGACTGCCGGGTATATCTCTTAATCATTGCTCGTTCCGTTGATGAGCCAGACAGGATCTATAGGATCTTATAGATTTTGTTGCCTGTCAGTATTCTGACGCCAGTCCGGATGGAATGTTGGAATACTGGAGTTTTATTCGCCTTCGCCGGAATACCCCGCAGCGCACCGTCGCCCAAGCTATGGCGCGTCGGCGACTTGCTGCAGGGATGAAAGGCAAGGCGAACCGCGCCGAAGCTCGTTAGAGCAAAGGCGGGTTTTTGGCTACGGCGAAATTCCGCTTTGATACCCCGCAGCGCACCGTCGCCCAAGCTATGGCGCGTCGGCGACTTGCTGCGGGGAGCTTCATTATTGCTCGGCGGGTAACCACAAGGTTTCACCATCGAACTCGATCCGGTTAACATCTTTGTAATCGATCCGGTCTAATAGGGCATATATATAACCCATATTGTAGATGACAACTTTGGTCAATGGATATATCAGGTCAAGATCTGTTTCGAGTTTCCCATTTTTCAGATTGAATATGTACACCATATGTTCGGAAAATTTCAATATCTTGCCAACGCCGGAACTACGTCCGAAATGGTCCGGTTCATCAGCCAGGGGGGAAAGCTGTATCGCCTTGTGTTCGTAATAATCCTTGAGAAGTCGGAAGTGAATATCCCATATGTTGTCACTTGGCTGAACCACATGAATCCCATATTCGCCGATCTTCTCTTGCGCGGCTCCGGTTTCCAGATCTGTTTCGAGGATTTCCCCCTGCTTGAGTTGGATCTCATCCAGGATCTTTTTCATTCGAACAGTTTTGTCTCCGACCTTGATAGATTCATCTGACTTCACAATCATATCAATGCTCTTGTCAATGCCATATGGCGCTTTGCGCTCTTTCATCAGTTCACTCAGAGCCTTGTCGCTTTCCTCTTTCAGCTTGCCATAGTCAATGATTTTTTCGGGAGGAATCAGCGCCCTTTTTTTCGCTGGTGAAACAGGCACACCCTCGGGGTGTTTTACGAGTTGTTCGCCTTGCCTGGAAACAAACCAAAATCCACCTGCAATCAGGACAATACAGCAGGCGGCTATGATGAGATACTTACGCATTTGTCACATTAGTTCAAGTCAGGGTATTGTTCCGGCTTGCCAATGATTTTATGCATGGGCTAGTTACAAGATTACACAATTGGTGTCAACACTAATCAAGGTAACTCCAAATGCGAGATTCGGGATGCTTACAGTCTTTGCAAACCGGCATTGACGCAATCAAGCGCGTCGGAAGCAACTCCTTCTACGAGTGCTTGTATGGTCCCGGAAAAGGTTCCGCCATCAGTCAGAGCGCTCAAATCAAGCCTGTCCATAATCGGAAAGTTCTCGATTCGAACCATTTCGGGATAGAACAAACTGGACCATGTCTCCATGCGCCCTCGCACAAGTCTGTCAGACAGATTCACAATGTGGTATAAGGCTCTCACAGTAAATAGTCTCATGAAAAGACCTTGTTGTCTGTGAGCCCTCCTGAGAGCGCCCAAAAGACAAGGGTGCAGAGGGCAGGTATCTTGCGTCAAATGTGTGAGATAAAAGAGGAACAGGTAATCCTCCGTGGGACGATCCACGCTCACCATGCTTTCCAATTGAAAGCATCTGGGATGGAGGTCAAGCTCCCGCAACAGGACCATATCGATCAGCGTCTCAAACTGCCGGTGCGTTGCCATAGCAGGGTTGCTTCCTTGATTCCACTTTGTCGTGTAATGGTCGATAACTCCGTGAATGATACGATCGCTGACCGTATGTGTAACAACACCTGCGGCAAATGCCAGTTTCAAGGGCCATCTGCAAGGGTTGGCCTTAATGGCATCAAATAAGCCTAAGGCCGTTTCGTCATTTTTGGCAGTTTTTTTCGAGTGAAGGGCCTGAGAGATCTTGACGTAGTCTTCTTTGGGAATTTTTCGCAAGGGAGCTATATCGTAAGCGAAGGCGTCCGGCAGTATTGCTCCGAGAAAAAAGGCCCGCATGTTTTTTTCAAGCACCTGGGTCAACAGTTTTTGCCGGGATTCTTTCAACCGGGTCAAGACATCTTGAGCTATCAGGATATGTGTCAGTTCCTTGGGCATTGGTTATTAGGCACCGGTTATTGGGATATCACGGAGCCGTAGATGAGTTCAACAAGAAAACGGGTAATCTTCAGTTGGTGCATGTATGACTGGGCCAACTCGGCCTTTGCCACGAGTGTGCTGGCAGCTATCCTTCCGGTCTATTTTGCCTCACTGGTGCCTGAGGGCGGCGTCACATTACGGTGTGGCCCATTAAGCTTTCCAACATCGGCAAGCGGGCTCTGGGCGTACAGCGTCTCCTTTTCAGTGCTTTTGACAGCCCTATGCGCGCCGGTCCTTGGAGCATTGGCTGATTTTTCAAGTTCCAAGAAGAAATTCCTTTTCGGCTTCACCTATGCTGGGGCTTTCTTCACATTATTTCTGTATTTGGTTCAAGAAGGGGACTGGCTGTTTTGCCTTATCCTCCTTGTGGCGGGTAACATAGGATTTGCCGGTAGCATGCCCTTATATAATGCTTTTTTGCCTGAAGTGGCCGTTAGAGAGGAAATAGACTGGGTTTCGGGCAAGGGCTATGCCTTTGGATACGCTGGCGGAGGGCTTTTGCTGGCCCTGCACGTGCTGATGATTACTCATCATGATGCTTTTGGAATACCCGATAGGTCGATGAGCATTCGCATATGCCTTGCCTCCGTGGGGATCTGGTGGGGGCTTTTTGCTGTGCCGCTTTTTCTTTGGGTCCCGGAGACAAGACGTTTGCATGATAAGCCACAGGGCTTCTCTTATCTTAGGTACGGCTTTGCTCGCTTTTTCAGGACACTACGCTGTTTTCGAAAATATCGGGATCTGCTGTGGTTTCTTGTCGCCTTCCTTATTTATAATGATGGCATTCAAACGGTGATTATGATGGCAGCTATCTTTGGCAAGACCGCCCTTGGCCTTGACACGGGTACCCTGATCGGCGCCCTTCTGATGACACAGCTAATCGCACTGCCAGGGGCTCTTGTGTTTGCAAGGCTGGCTCAACGCATCCGGGCCCAAGGCGCCATCATGGTCACATTGGTATTGTGGGTCGGCATTGTGACATACGCCTATTTCCTGAGAAGCGCTTTAGAATTCTGGATACTCGGTGGGCTTGTGGGTCTGATATTAGGTGGTAGTCAGGCCATCAGCCGATCCCTTTACGGGCAGTTGATTCCAAAGGATAGAGCAGCAGAGTTCTTCGGGTTTTTTGCCATCAGCTCAAAGTTCGCCTCCATATTTGGCCCCCTGGTCTTTGGGCTGGTTACGGACTTTTCTGAAAACCCGCGAAACGCCATTGTTTCATTGGTCCTGTTCTTTGTGGTGGGGATGATCCTGTTGAGCCGGGTTGACATGGAGAGGGGACGGCTTCAGGCCACCAGAGATTAGGCCATGAAGTGTGTACTAATGTGAAATCCCTAATCACAGGAAATATAGTCCATTATCCTTCTTCATCCAGAGAAGGGACAACTATTTGTTCTCCCTCTGAGTTTCTAGAATTCTGGGTTGGTTTCGCAATGCGGGTTTGAAGGAATCCACGATCCACACCTTCGTAGGCGACATTCATGCCCCGCTAGGTGATGATATTCGCAGTGCCTTGATATCACTGATTGAGATGCGCTGGGGGGAGCCGCAGCCGGAGGTGACACACGACGATTGGGTGGAATATCAGCGACTCTGCCGACCAGAGTCTCCGGATTTCATCTTGAATCTTCCAGACTACTGCGGCTTTTTTACCTATTCGATGTTCCATGGCAAGGTCGCCAAATAAAGCGTCCGAAAGGCGGAAGTCATGGTTGTCCGGTTGTCCACATGAATGAGGATTTAACGAGATCTAGACCTCTTGTTGGTGCATTGGAAGGATGGAAAAACTGGGCAAATTGATATTATCGCACTGCGTGTGTCAAAAGCGAAAAGTGCACACGGCACTTTTTGCTACCTTGATCAGGCAGAAACCGTGCAGCTAGACGCGTTGAGACGCTTCTTTCGTAAATCTGATTCCAAGTGGCATTTTTTATATTTTTTGCCACTTCCACACCAACACAGATCGTTTCGCCCCAGTTTTGGTATTTCCTTCGGTTGATTGCTTAACCCCAACAACTTACTAAAAAGTTTCACAAGCACTCCTTTAGACTACCCAAGAACCAGGGTTGTCTTGGGCCCATCAAAGACTGAATCAAGATTACTTTTTAAATATAACAGTCCTATGGATGCGAGGCAACCCCCAAAATGGCTCTTCTGTCAATAGCACTTCAATGTGTCCGTTTTGTGAATTGGTGTGGCACATCGCCTTGCAACCAAAGACGGGTCCTATCCATCCAACCATTTGGAAAGGCCAGGTTGTTGTGATATGCAAATGCGTGTGGGCCTTTTTTTTGTGTAATGGGAGGATCATCCAATGGTTAGAAAACCAACCTATGAAGAATTGGAACAAAGGGTCAAGAAATTAGAAAAAGAAGCGGCTCAGCGCATGTTGATGGATCAAAAGGTCATAAACGCTGAGGGAGAAAGTGCGATCCTTGACACCTTGGCAGAACACGTGATCCATCAAGATCTGACCATGAAGATCCTTTGGGCAAATCGCGCTGCATGTGAGTCAGCAGGCAAGGAGCGTGAAGAAATTTTGGGACGCTACTGTTACGAGATATGGCCGCAACGCGAAGATCCTTGTCCTGGCTGCTCAGTCCTAAAAGCTATCGAGACTGGGGAGCCCCAAGAAGTAGAGATGTTTACACCAGATGGAAGGGCGTGGTTCATTCAAGGCCATCCATTACAAGACGACAATGACAATATTGTGGGGGGCATTGAAGTCAAACTGGAAATCACCAAGCGCAAGCAGGCCGAGGAGTCGGTACAGAAAGCTCATCACAAATTGGAACAACGAGTCAGGGAGCGCACTGCCGAGTTTGTCAAAGCGAATGAGCAACTTAAGCTGGAGATAGAAGAGCGCAAGCGTGCAGAGGAAGGACTGCGTAAATACAAAAGCATAATCTCAACAGTTAACGATCCTATGTCATTTATTGATAGAAACTACATCTACAGAACGATAAATGAAGCCTATGTCCGTGTTTTCAATACATCACGCGAGGAAATCACAGAGCGTTCTGTGGCAGAAATGATGGGTAAGGATGCATTTGACAATCAGATTAAAGGCTACCTTGACGAATGTCTCGGAGGTAAAGAGGTTCATTATCAGGATTGGTTTGATTTTCCAGATGGCAAAAGACGATTTATGGATATGAGCTACTATCCATACGTTGAGAAGGACGGCACAGTTTCGGGTGCAGTTGTTTATGGACGTGACATGACAGAGCTTGAATTGGCAAGATCGGCTCTGAGTCGTGCCAATTTGGAACTTAACCAGGTTTTCAATTCATCAATACCATTGTGCATGATCGACAAAGATTACAACTTGCAACGTTTAAACAAAACACTATGCAGGCTCTTCGGGCTTAATGAGGAGACAATTCATGGCCAGAAATGTCATGAGGTTTTACAGACACCCTTGTGTAATACCCCGAAATGCCCAATGAAACAGATCATCTTGGGCAATGCCGTTAGAGAATATGAATTCAAGAAGGAACTGGATTCGGGTATCACAATTTTCTGTTTGATTACAGCAAACCCATTAGAAGGAAATGAAGGTGAATGCCTGGGCATTGTCGAGAGCTTCATGGACGTCACTCAGTTTAATCAAGCAAAAGAAGAAAAAAACAAACTCGAAGCGCGACTCCAACAAATAGAAAGGCTGGAAGCCATAGGCACTCTCGCCGGTGGCATGGCCCATGACTTTAACAACTTGCTGATGGTTGCACAGGGGAATGTCTCCTTGATGCTCTATGACATTGATTCAAAACATCCTCATTACGAAAGCCTAAAGGATATTGAGAAGCAAATCAAGAATGGAGCCACACTGACCAGACAGCTCCTTGGATATGCCAGGAAAGGAAAATATGATGTTAGGCCTATCAACCTGAACGAGATGGTGGAAGAGACTTCTGACAGCTTTGGCAGAACAAGAAAGAACACCACGATTCATCTAGAACTTGCAGAGGACTTATTTGCAGTGGAGGCCGATCAGGGTCAGATTGAGCAGGTTCTGTTAAATTTTTGTGTGAACGCTACCGACGCTATGCCTGGCGGTGGGGATCTCACTTTGAAGACCAAGAATGCATCCCATGAGGACATGAACGACAAGTTCTATGATCCAAAGCCTGGCAACTACGTTTTGTTAGCGGTCACTGATACAGGTGCAGGCATGGACAAAGAAACCCAGGAGCGTATTTTTGACCCCTTTTTTACGACCAAGGAGATGCGCAGAGGCACAGGGCTCGGTTTGGCTTCAGCCTATGGCATCGTAAAGGGTCATGGCGGTTACATTGAGGCTGAATCTGAAATAGGATATGGAACTACTTTCAGCATATACTTGCCTGCAACGGAAAAGAAGGTCGAGAAGAGTGTCCTGGTTGATGAGCAAATCACCAAGGGAACCGAGACGATTTTGCTCGTTGACGATGAAGAAATGGTCTTGAATATAGGCGTTCAAATGCTCAACAGATTTGGTTACACAGTCCTTGATGCCAAAGGCGGCAGAGAGGCAGTTGAGATCTATCAAGCAAACAAAGACAAGATTGATATGGTCATTCTTGATATGATCATGCCGGACATAGGTGGTGGCGAAGCCTATGATCGCATTAAAGAGATTAACCCCGAGGTGAAGGTTCTTCTTTCAAGCGGGTACAGCATAGACAGTGAAGCAAAGGACATCCTGGCACGCGGCTGCGATGGTTTCATACAGAAGCCCTTTACCATGAAAGAGCTGTCTCAAAGCGTAAGGGAAGTCCTGGGCAAGTAACAGTCCGCCGAATTTTTTGCTGCTGAAAAACCAACGCGGCAAAGTACGCACACTACACGTTGTGTCCGATGGCATTTGTTACGTATACCTGCATCTGCAGTGCAGGTGTATCCAAGCATGTTTGTAGTCTCGTTATGTATGATATATCGTAACCGTTCACAGGTTGCATTTATGCCGTACGGAATTGTTTTGAAAGATGAACGTCGAACATCGAACATCGAACGTCCAACGTCGAATGAAAAACGAATATCCAATAACGAACATTCAACCTGTCGAGAGCCTCAAGGTCGTGCGACGGCTATTTCT
>JAFGFW010000203.1 GCA_016930875.1 Deltaproteobacteria bacterium
CTTGATCCGGCATCCAGTTCTTTTTCTGGATTCCCCGGTCAAGCCGGGGAATGACGACTTTTGGCTTTTTTTCGCCAGGATCATATTATTGTCAAGAAGTTACAGACACATTACACTAGTATTGGCAATAGTTCTTAGAAGTGCTTACATTATTGCTGTGACGTGACAGTATCGGAGGTTTGTCCGTAAGACCGAGCTTTGGCGGGAAAAGAGCGATGAAAGTTCTACTTGTATCTGCCAACACCGAGTCGATCAATATGCCCGTCATCCCGCTAGGGTTGGCCGCCGTGGCTGCTGCCACGCGAAATGCTGGTCATCGCGTTGAGTTGATTGATCTTCTGAGCGTCAAAGATGCTGGATCGGCTATCAGGGAAGCCGTGGAGGGGTTTCAGCCTGAAGTTATAGGGATATCGATCAGGAACATCGACGATCAGAAGATGGCGCCTCCGAATCTCTTGTTAGACCAAGTCAAACCGGTCATGTCCGAATGCCGTCGGTTTTCCGAAGCCCCTATCGTCTTGGGCGGTGCAGGCTACAGCATTTTTCCTGAAAGCGTACTTTCATATTTGGGAGCAGATATGGGGATTCAGGGAGAAGGAGAGATTGCGTTCCCTGCTCTCCTAGCTTTTATGGAACGAAAGGCTGACCCTTCGGGGACTCCAGGCCTTTTTCTTCCAGAACGAGGACTCCAATGCAAAAGAAAGTTTATCAAGGATTTGGATCTGCTGCCCCTCCCTGATTCTAGTTTGTGGTCCAAGATGGTTGCCGGGAACGAGGACTTATGGATGCCTATTCAGACAAGGCGGGGATGTCCGATGCGCTGTAGCTACTGTTCCACCTCGCTAATAGAGGGAAGAATTATCCGTAAACATACCGCGGAAACAGTCGTCAATCTCCTTGCCCGTCATGTTGAGAATGGGTTTCGCCGATTTTTCTTCACCGACAACATATTCAATATTCCTTTGTCCTACGCAAAAGAGCTTTCCCAAAGACTTACTCAAAGGCGATTGGCCATATCTTGGAGATGCATTCTGTACCCTGGCTATGTTGATGAAAGCCTCGTAAGGGACATGGCAAAAGCTGGATGCAAAGAAGTGAGTCTGGGATTCGAGAGTGGATCTGAAATCATATTGCGAAATATGAACAAGAAGTTTGGCCTTGAGAATATCCGACGCACGTCTGAACTCCTTGGTGACTACGGAATAGGTCGCATGGGTTTCTTGTTACTGGGAGGGCCTGGTGAATCAAAAGGCTCGGTCGAAGAAAGTTTTACGTTCGTAGATTCGTTAAATCTGGATGCCATCAAAGTCACCATAGGCATACGAATCTATCCCGGTACTGCTTTGGCCAAACAAGCCGTCTCCGAAGGCGTAATCGCGGCTGAGGATGACCTTCTTTATCCGAAATTCTATTTAGCTCCGGAGATAAAGGGTTGGCTGCAAGAAATTGTGAACGGCCGGATGAAAGATCGGCCTCATTGGAGGATGTAGGCTCCGGCTTTTTTTCAGATCAATCTGTGCGGAGCCCGCCAATATCGCGAATTTCCACTCAATGAGAAAGGTATAGATCACATCAATTCAGTGGGCGAGTGTCGGGAACCGCCAAAACACAGATATGCGAGTGGCGAAGAAAGCTTTACTCGGGTTCTTCGTCACACCACATTAGATAGTGCAAGGCTATACGTAAAAAAGGAACGTATCGGGGATTATGCAAGGCCGTTGGATGAATGGTACGCCATGCACGTGAGGAATCGCTGACGGAAGCCCTAAAGAGACTTCAGGATTTGCAATAATCTTGACTGAATCCCGGAAGTCGAAATGCTAACTATCTGCAATCCATCTCCGTTCTGGCAAAAGTAAAGATACCACCACTCCGTGATCTTGTGAGTCATAACCCCTGGAACACCGATTGCTGCAATGACTGGGTACTTTTTGAGAGCCGGGATTCTTTAGGTTGCTGGATGAAATTTACGACCGATGCCCCTGGTTGCCTAGTGTCGATCTCGGTAAGATCTACCATGCGCCCATCATATAAGTTTTTTACTCCAGAACCTTTTTAGCCTTCTCTTTAGCGGCCCCAGCATGCTCTTCCGTCTTCTCTGCCATCGCTTCAACAGGTTGCTCAGCCTTCTCCTTTACGGTTTCAACAGCCTCGCCAGCCTTTTTTTCTAAAGCCTGAACAGCCTCCTCCGTTTTCTCCTCTACCACTTTAGCAGCTTCTTCAGCTTTCTTTTCCACCTCTTGTGTAACGGCGTGAGACTCTTGTTTTACCCCTTCAACAGCTCCCTGATATTCGCTCTTGGCGGGCTGTTCACCTTTCTCGCCGTTTCCGCAACCGGCGAAAATCAATAAAGAGGCAATTCCCAATAACAGTACCGCATACTTCATGATTCTCCCCCCCTTTCGAAGTTCCAGGAAATTCTGGCCCTACGTTTTCACAACATCATAGTAGAGCCTCTTATAAAATGCAAGGCCCTGCCTAAAAATCTTGTGCCTGGGTCAACTAAGAGATGTGGTGCCGAGGTAACCCATCATAGACATTGAATAAACTCTCATGCTCCGTCGGTCCCAGGTTGGCCGGACAAGGGACTTGCTGTCAGTCTCGTGAGTGTAAGACGTTTATGCGCCAAAATCCATGCCGAAGTGTTTGCCAAAATTGGCTATATCATGCAGAGATCTCTGATAAGATCGTGTGAGTGGCAGGGACACATGATTGGCAAATGTTTTACTTTTGAGACTCTTGAAGCAACCACAATATGTTGATCCAGTGATTGAATTGAAACAGTGCCACGTTTTGATAGAAGCATGGGATGTAATGTTTTTGCCCTTGCTTCTTACAAACCCTCCCAACTGTGTAATTTCTACACACTTTTCCCGCCTGTTTTTCTCAAAATTGTTACCTTTTGTTACAGTTCCGCCAGGGCATATGGTTTGGCAGGCGAGACAACGCTTTAATATTACAGACGATATCGATGTCTGTTTAGACTGGCATTAACCTTGCTATATAAAACAAAATACATGTTTGGGCTGGCACCTTAACCTGAACCGGATATACGAGGGTGACAGAACAAGTCTGAACTTTGACAATTGGAAGGCGGTATTGGGGTATTTATTCCACTTATTCCACAGCCAACTGTTCTTTGGCGTAAACGGGTTGGGCATATTCACCTCACTGTATTTCGGAGGAGGTTTAGGAGTCATAGTACTGGCAACCATCGGGCATCGGGTTCTTCGTCGACAAGTCAAAACAGTTCAATACTCCACAATCATCGATTCTTGCGCACCCAGAAGGCTCCACGCCCTTCAATGCGGTACATGACCCTTCCCTTTGGCCTGATGATTGATTTTAGGAGGAAGATTTCATATGGCACTTCCGAACGAATCTAGTGTCAAACCTCGGTTGGTAGAACTAATCAACACCATGCCCGAAGACCAGTGTCGAACACTTCTCCCGAAGCTGGAGGCTTGGACACACA
>JAFGFW010000204.1 GCA_016930875.1 Deltaproteobacteria bacterium
CGTTGCGGATCGATGATCAGCAAGGCAGCGTCATCAATTGAAATGTCAGAGCTGTCAAGAGTGTTCAGCAGCCTCTGATAGTCATTTGCGATATTCATACCGAGGGTATGTTCTAAAAGTGAAATCAAATCACCATACATGTTGTCATCCGGTGTTACCCCTTGCTGTTTTTCTTGGGTGTTGTCATATGGCCAAGAAAGGGTATGCGCTGGCAAGGCAGTGATTAACGATAATTCAGAACAATTCCGTTCTTAGGCATCAACATTTCTGTATCGTGGAGGAATGGGCTTACCACAGCCTTGCTCAACAAGAGTCCTATAGCCAGACCAACCAATGCACACGTAATAATGAAGAAATGCTTCATCTCCTTCCCTCAGGCTTGATATAATCCATAAAAGTAAAACCTTCCTCTTAAACTTGCTCCTGAAAATGTAAACTCATTTCTTCGCGAACCCTGAGCCGGAGCAAAGAACCGTTTATTCGCTAGTGCCCAGTCTTAACAAATCCATTTATGGATGGGCACACGCTAAGGTATCAAGTCCCATGCCAAATCATTTGATAACAAACAATTGTAGGAGTTCTCAGTAGTTAGCCAAAAAGAGCTGGGCGTTGTGATGAAAAAAATTCACACTTTCTGTTCATATGATGGAAAAATGTTACCCATGAAAGTGTAAAAAACTTAACACTTCTAGATGATACTCATGTTGTGAGGCTCACAAGAACAAGTTCCACTTTGAACGACTAGACGGTACCGGGATTGGACAGGAACCATGGCGAGTAACCTGATTACGGGTGCCAAGAAGCGGGGAAATGGTTCAACTACGTTCGATGGATTTTCAGGAAAAATCTTTTAAATTCTCGTCAATCTCCATGTATTCTCATAATATCTCGGAAGCTTTATCGATCCGGCCAGCGTGCTGTTAGCAGATCCAGGCTTGTAGATGACAGACAAAAAGCCCACCTCTCCCCGTGAGAAACAGGGTCTTGGTATTTGCTTCATATGGGGCCAAATTTCCGTTTGACTCTTTCGGAGTTCTTGTATGATGCAATATATCATGAACCGTGGTGGTCTTGGAGAAAAGGCGTTATTTTGCAAGACGGTTTATACGGTTTATGATGATGCCATGCGTCTTGCCGAACTCCATGATTTTTGCGGGCTCAAATCCTCCGGACAAATAGAGCCTTTTGAATGCAGGTTTGTCAAAAAGATAAAGAATGAAGCTGATGTGCCCGGAATATCCTGTGTCATCCAAGTGCTGCATTTCTCTAACTGCCTTTTTTGCCAAAGCCACAGCCTGTCGATGGACTGTAGGGCCTCGACCCTGGCATTCCCGTATGGAGTAAAGCTGCCTGCAACTGAAAGGACGAATGTCATAGATGAGACATGAGTCGTCATCTTTTAAGAATGGGCACGGGGCAATACTTTGTTTCTCTTTCTCCTGTCTGTTTTGAGCAAGCTTTTGCTTGAGTTGGCGCTTCAGGTTTGCCGGGAAGGTGTTGATTCGATCCCAGATAATCAGCCCTTCAAGGGTGTTGATGTCCACGTTTCCCACGTCTGTGCAACAGTACGTGCACCCTATCCTGCAAATAGCCCCTTTCTTGAATTCACGTGCGTCCTTTTCAAAACGCTCATAGATCTCTTTCAACTTCTCCTTTTTCTCATTCCACTTCATTGAGTTGAATTCCAATACCTTCGCAACTTGGCTGATGAGTTCTCAATAACCCAGGGCATGGACATTTCCAATATGCACCCGGCGAATGCCGGCGTTACAGGCATTCCCTGACAACGCAGGGCGGCGTGCCTTTGAAGAGTGGTGAGACAGGAACCAAAAGTGTGCTTGCGATCAAGAAGGGAGGGTCGGTTCGCTTGGAGACAAAGGCGATCAGGGCCTCGGGATTGTCCACGGGCTGAGCCGGCTCTAACTTCCAGGGTTCGTCACGAAATAAGTGTCTCAAGATTGCGAAGGATTTTGGGTTGTATTCAAAGCACTCGGGCGGGAGCATACCGAGGTATGTGATCAACCGAGCAACGCAGAAGACGGCCCAAAAGACGAGCAAGATGTGACAGTTATTGACTGACGAGCCCTCAATCTGCCTCGATTTCGGTGAGTTCAAGCTCTTTGCCGGAGATGATTTCAGCAGCCACGCCGCCACATCGAGGACAGAAAAACATGGTGTCATCCACATCAAATTCTATGTCACACTTGTCGCATCGTCCCTTTGCAGGCACAATCTCTATGCTCAGTTCTGCCCCCTCGGCCACCGTGCCCTTTGAGATCACCTCAAAGGCAAAGGTCAGTGAGTCAGGAACAAGGGTAGCAAGTTCGCCGATTCGAAGATGCAGTCGTGTGGCGCGGGAGGCCCCGTGTTTCTTGGTTTCTTCCTCGACTATCTTGAGCAGACCTTGTGCGATGGAAACTTCGTGCATCAGTCGAAAAAACCCTCCTCAATAGTGATCTCACTTTGCCGGCGTAACTGAGCGAACCATTCCTCCATCAGTTTCTGACGCTTCTGGGAGATGATGCCGGATTTAACTTCTGCTTTCTTGTCTTCAAATTCCTTGGGGGCAGCATCCTGCCGGTCCTTCAATCGGATTACACAATAGCCTTGTCTTCCCTTGATAACTGCCTCGGGCATGGGTTTTGAGGGGCTTAACAGAAAAGCAACATCCATGATTTCCCTTTCGGAACCAATCCCCGGAATCGATCCAAACCGCTTGAAAAGGTCCGTGGTTTTTGCATCCAGTTTCAAACGCTTGGCTTCTGCTTCAAACTTCTTCCCGTTTCTTATGGCTTGCAGAAAATTCTCGGCTTCCTTCTTGGCCAGCTCATCTTGTCTGACCGCGATCAGGTCCTTTCGCACCTTTTCTTCGACCGATCCCAACTCAGGAATCGCTGCTTCCTTCTTGCCGATCACTTCAAGGATATAATAGCCGTCTTCCAGTTCCAGGGGTTCGCTCATCTCCTCATCGCCGAGGTCAAAAGCTACTTCGGCAAATTTTCGCGCCTCCTTGATCCCCTTTACAAGATCACCGCGGGCAAAAAAATCGGTCTCAAGCATCTCAGTCCCGTGGGCCTTTGCCACATCGGAAAGGCGCCCAGCCCCATAACTTGCGTCATACATCTCTTCTGCCTGGTCATAGGCATGGGTTCTGGCTCCTTCCTTTACGAGTTTGCTTCGAATCTTGTCTTTGACTTCACTCAATGCCGGCTCTTTGGCCTCCTGGACCTCCTCAACCTTGATAATATGCCAGCCGAAACGGGTTGCCACTAGCTCACTGATCTCACCGGCCTTCATCGCAAAGGCAGCGTCTGCGAACGGTTTTACCATCCTGTCTCTTGTAAAAAATCCCAGATCGCCCCCCTTGCTCTTGCTGCCCGGATCATCAGAATACTTCTGGGCCAGCTTGGAAAAGTCCGCGCCGGATTTCACCTCCTCCAGGACCAACTGTGCTTTGTTGCGTGCCTCGTCCAGTTCTTCCTGTGTGGCGCCGGGGTCCACCTTGAAAAGGATATGACGCGCCCGGACTTTCTTTGGAGTGGCATATGTTTTCTTGTTGATCTCAAAATACCGGCTGATCTCATTTTCTGAGACATCGACCTGGGGTTCAAGCTCCTTGAAACCAAAACGGAGATATCCGGCCTTTACCTTAGGGGGTATCTCGTAGGCCTTTTTGTTCTCCGAAAAATAGGATTCAACTTCTTCCGTGGTTACCTTGACATCATTATATGATGACGGCTTGAAGACCACATACTCAAGGCTCACCTCCTCCTCACGCCACTTGAAGGTCTCCAGGGCCTCGGCATCTGATACCTTGATACTCCCCAGAATAACCCCCTGAAGCTTTTCCGCAAGGAGATCATCTTTCATCTTTTCCTCGAATATCTCCGGCGTCATCCGGTTGGCAGCCAGCAAGCGTTGATACCGCCGGGGATCAAAATGACCGTTCTCTTGAAAGGCGCCAAGCGACCGGATAGCCCTTATGAGTTCCTCCTTGGTAATATGCAGGTTAAGACGGTCGGCCTCCTGGAGAACAAGCCGGCGGTTAATCAATTGGTCCAAGGCTTGTTTCTTGAGACCAAGTGTCTTGAGGAGCTTCTGATCCAAGGCATTCCCGAACTGCCTCCGGTACTGCTCCTTTAGCTGTTCATAGGCGCTCCGGTAGTCCTCTAAAGCAATGGCTTGGCCATTAACAACTGCAACACGATTTCCCTTCCCGGCCCGATAGCTGCCAACACCCCAGAATATGAAAACCACGACAATAACTCCAAGGACAATTTTGATAATCCAAGAGCCGGCATGTTTTCTCATTAAGTAAAGCATGATAACCTCGTAACTCTATTTTGACGTCTCGAAATGACAAAACAAAATTCCTTAAATCAACGGCATTGACTCCAGTACTCCATCACTCCAATTGGGGCGAAGCCCCCAAGTTCGGGTTCCTTAGTCTAAAGTGATTCAAGAGTCCACCTGAAATCACCACGTCTCTTTCTGTCGCATCCAGATCAATGGATACATGAAAATTATTTTTCTGCGTTCTATTTACAACACGAAGTGTTCTTTCTCCACTTCTAACTAAGATTGTCGCATCTTCCACGGCAAGTTGGTCGCCAAGCCTGATCCGTCCCAAATCCTCAGCCCTGGAAAACGTCATGGGCAGTATGCCGAAATTGATGAGATTTGCCCGATGTATCCTGGCAAAAGAAAGGGCAATGACTCCTTTTATACCCAAAGACATGGGAGCCAGGGCCGCGTGTTCCCGACTCGACCCCTGCCCGTAGTTTTTGCCGGCCACAATGAGGCCTCCACCCTTTTCAATGGCCCTTTTTGCAAAGCCGGGATCGTGCTGTGAAAACACGTATTGCGAAATTGCAGGGATGTTTGACCTCAAAGACATGATGTGGGCGCCTGCCGGCATGATATCGTCTGTGGTAATATCATCTCCCAAGCAAAGCAAGACCTCGCCCTTGAAGTGTTCAGCCATGGGTTTACCCTGTGGAAGAGGCTTGATATTCGGGCCTAGCACCACTTCCACATCTTCAGGATCGTCCGAAGGTCTCAAAAAGAGATGATCGATAGCCGGAAAAACCTCCGGCACGGCCACCTTGATCGGCTCTCCAAACGATCTCGGATCAGTGATCCGTCCATTCAGTCCGGAGATGGCAGCCGTCTCCGGACTGCACAGATAGAGCTTGGCGCCGATAGTTCCACTGCGGCCCTTGAAATTCCGGTTGAAGGTTCTGAGGCTTACCCCGTCAGTCGGAGGAGATTGCCCAATTCCGATGCAAGGACCGCAAGCACATTCCAGGATTCGGGCTCCTGCCTCTATCATATCGTTCAGACCGCCATTTTCTGCCAGTGCAGCCAAGACCTGTCTCGAGCCCGGTGATATGGCAAGGCTTGTTTCTGGATGGACAGATTTTCCTTTCAGGATAGCTGCCACAGTTGCCAGGTCCTTGTAAGATGAATTCGTACAACTGCCGATCGCCACCTGATCCAACTTGAGTCCTTCAACCTCTCTCACCGGACAGACCCGATCCGGCATGTGGGGCTGTGCAACCAGGGGTTCCAGTTCGGCAAGGTCAATGGTCATAACTTCAGCGTAAGAGGCATCAGGATCAGCCAAAATGGCCCTCCAGTCTTTTCCTCGTCCCTGAGACTCCAGAAAGGCCAAGGTAACTTCATCACTCGGAAAAATCGACGTTGTGGCTCCTGTCTCTGCGCCCATGTTCGCAATCGTAGCCCGTTCAGGGACAGAGAGTGTTGCAACACCCGGACCACCGTATTCAAAGACCCGGCCGAAACCTCCCTTGACGGAAATGCGTCGCAGTACTTCCAGAATGACATCCTTTGCTGTAACCCAAGCAGAAAGCGCCCCTTCCAGCCGGACAAGGACTACCTCCGGGCGCCCTAAACGGAAGAGTTGGCCGGCCATGGCCATGGCAACATCAAGGCCACCGGCCCCGATCGCGAGCATCCCAATGCCCCCTCCTGTAGAGGTATGACTGTCTGAGCCAAGGAGCGTGTCACCCGGCACGCCGAATCGCTCCAGATGAACCTGATGACAGATGCCATTGCCAGGGCCGGAAAACACTATTCCGTATTTGGCAGCAAAGGAGCGGAGAAATCGGTGGTCGTCACTGTTTTGAAAACCTGCCTGGAAGGTATTGTGATCAACGTAACTCACTGATAGCTTGGTGCGTACGCAAGGCACGCCCAGAGCCTCAAACTGTAGACACGCCATAGTACCGGTGGCATCCTGAGTAAGCGTCTGGTCAATCGGAATTTTTATGGAGTCTCCCGGCCGTGGAGTCAGGTCCACCCCGTGGGCTTCCAATATCTTTTCAAAAACGTTCTTACCTGGCACAATCTTTCTCTGGGTATGATTGAAACAAGCTAAGTATTCTATAACATCGAAGCTACCATTCGTCAATGTCAGGTCGCCGCGCGTCTAGGGCAACGTCAAAGTCGGTGCCAAATTGCTAATATTGGACGGTTATGGGAGTCTCAAAATCCGTGCTGTTCTCAAAGCGCGAGCCGCAAATCCGAATACCGTGCTGTTTCCAACGCGCGAGCTGCACACTCGAAACAATGTTCAAAATCCAAATATTGGGTGGGCAAAAACACTATATATAGAATTCTTGAAGTCAGGGACCACAATATGATTGACATCCGATATTGCTCATGGTACTTCGTATCCGTAATTTTCAGCCTCGCTGTTTGAGGCAAAGACTTTTGAAAGAAAGGGAGGATGGTTGACATGAGTTTGGTGCGTTTTAAGTTGAATGGCATAGCGGCATTCAGGAACAAGGATCAAAGTGAGAATGTTCGGCATTTGTGTGTGGATTGTGCCCGCGAGGCTAGGCAGAATCATACGCTAATCCCTTTTTTGAATGGGCAATTGCGTGCAATGCTCAGCGAATTTGGCCAGGACCTTGGCGCAATGGTCTCCTGTGACAAATGTGGAGAGGTTATGGAGACCTACTATCCCGAAGATTTCTGGGCAAAAGACACAGCAAAAGAGGGTGAAGAACGCAATCCTTTGCTATTTAAGCGATTTTAGAAAAAACTGCTGTGGGAGCCTCTGGATGGCTTTGCTGGAAGACAAGAGTGGCGCCCACAAAACCGCAAAAAATCGAGGCTGCTATAGCCACCTCAAATTTGACCGTAGAAAAAACGGTGCAGTATTATCAAAAAGGTAGATCTGCGGGTTTTGACGTACTTGAGGGATTCAAGCCTGAACTTCCCAGACAACTGTGAAGGGATGGGTTAAGGCACCACTGCCTATACTTGCAGTCGAATTGATCGCAATATACGACTGCTTTGCCAAAGCAGTCGAAGTTGCCTTCCTGCAGTTGTTTTTTGTGAATCAAGGGGCCGGCAACCTCTTTGAAGCAGGCCGCGCAAAGTGAGGAACTATAATCTTCCGGCCCCCAGGGTATGACGGAGTCCTTTTCCCACTCCTTGCCACACTTAATACACTTGACGCGTAGTTTGTGCATAGCCTGCACCACATAACGTTTCAGAAATCGCCCATTTGTAATTGATTACGTGATCTCAATTACAAATGAGTATTATCAGTTACCAGCACGCTCTGGATGATGTTGAAAGGAACAAAACAAGGTGCTCATTTAGTGGCACATTGAACCGACCTGTTCCTCAATCTCTTGAGCGCAGGCAACCTCTTCCTGCTGCGGCACATTAATGCTGATGGTGTCGGTTGCCAAGTCTATGTCTATGGTTCCTGCGTGTTTTTCCACAATCGACCGAATCACATACAACGACAATGCACGGACTCTAGCCTCTTCGCTTGTTGCCCATACATAGTCTTCAGGCACATGTTTGCCATCAACCTGGCTCAATTCGTCTGATTTGTTCCAGTGACTTTCCTGCCTCATGGTAGAAATCCTTTTTCTTCATTTGCCCCTTTCAGTCTCTGTGTTCAAGGTCTATATCGGCATTTTTTCAAAATACCTGAGAGCTCTGTATGCAATATATATACCGGTAACTTGCTGCGACGAGCACGTCACGGACTAACATCCTAACCTAAAATAACCGGTTCCCTGAGAATCATGGCAATTGCGTGCAAAGCGCTTCGGGCAACAGCAGGGTACACCTTCTTCACAGAACCGATCTGCCTGAGACTGTCCGCAGTCCTTGTGACCAGCATGGCAAGGTCCCCCTCGGCCATTTCTGCAATCTCCAGCACCTTGTCCCAAGGCTGCTCTTTTGCCCAAGCATAAATAGTGGCAGCAGGCCACAAGGAGACCGGCCTTATTTCAAATCCCCTCACGCTCTTTCGCTCCATCAAGGGGTTAAGGGCCTTTTTCATCTTCTCAAAAGCCTTCAAAAGACGCCTTGGCATTGCTGACTCGTCCAGCTTCTGCTCCACATCCCGGTCATGCACAAAGACCGCCACCAGGGCTGCGAGCAAAGCAGGATCGGAATCCGGCAACACGCCAGTACGCAAGCCTTCGGCAATCAGGAGGGGTTGGTCGAGCCTGAGCTGAGATGCCCAGGTGCCGTCAGCGGTTAGCTTGTTGTCCTCGGTGACAAAGCCCTCTTCCTTCAGGAACTGGAGGTGTCTTACAAAATCATTCCACAGTCGCATGCGCACGGCGTTTGCACCATCCCACATCCTTGTGAAGTCTTCCAGGACCCTCTTGAAAGCTCCTCTGGTCTTCCCGTGACAGGTCCTGAAATGCTTACACTGCCTGCAAATCAGGCCGTCAAGTTGGTGTTCAAGATAAAGCGAGCGGCTCCTGACGGGTTTGAGCTGTAAGAGTTCCTTTTCCCCGAGTGGTAGAGGTTCTAACGCTGGTGGCGCCTCCGCCTCGGCGGTACGATCCAACAACGTCCGGATCTTGCCTGGATCATCAAAGGGAGGCAAGTCCAGTACCTTGTCCAGGATTTGAGAAACCTTTTGCGGCCGCACCCATCTCATTTTAAGGAGCCTGCCACGCATCGGCAGATTCCTTTTCACCCGGCAGGCGAGCACACCCTGTTCATCTCGCTTCATGAGTGGTTTCACAGCACAGTACATCCGGTTGCGGTGGTCCAGGAAGAGGCGTCCTGGCGCCAGGTTTGCCACCTTGGAAAGCCTTGTTTCAAGCATTACAAGATTCCGCCTCAGCTCCTTAATTTCATTGAGCAAAGCAGCCCGGTTTCTGATCAGATCGACAACAAACTCCGGCTCGGCACACAAGGCCTCAGGAAGGAGTGTCATGAGGTTCTGGCCAGCCTCCTTGACCTTCCGGTCAAGCCCTGGTTGCTGGTTCACCAGGTTCAAGTATGTGGCGAAAGATCTCTCAAAAATCCCCTTGATCTCATCAGGGCTATGAGACAACAGCAGGTTAAGGACCATGGAAAAATCGACTTTGATCTGGCTAAGCACATCTTCTGGCGCTGTTGTGCAAAGATCTGCAATCAACCGCACATCCATAAACTTTCCCGGAATAATCACGGCAAAACCAATACGGTCCTTGCCCCGCCTGCCAGCCCTGCCCGTTGTCTGATGAAATTCCGTGCTGTTCAGTGGTACAAATTTGTGGCCATTGTACCGGTCTGAATTCAGGAACACCACGCTTCGGGCTGGGAAATTGACGCCTGCAGCCACCGTCGAGGTAGCAAAAACCGCATCAAGCAAACCCTCGGTCATCAAGTGTTCTATGACGAGTTTCCACATTGGAAGCTGCCCACTGTGATGGGCCGCCACAAGCGCATTTCTTAAATGCCACATCTGTCTGTGCTCTGCCAGGTGGAAATGCCCCTGGATCAGGCGATCGATTCCGTTGTTCAATTTACGTCGATCTCCTGCGCTTCGGCCCGGGCTTTCGATGCAACGGTCAAGGGCCGCGTCACAGTCTGCGCGAGATTTCATAAAAAAAATGGCAGGAAGAAGATCGAATTTTCTCAAGACCCTCATGATATCCCCAAAGGGGGGAAGGCTTCGCGGAGGAGCAAGGACAGGGGGTGCCGGGCTGTTCAGATAGGCCGTGACCTTCTTGTCCGTGCCTTTGGAATCTATGAGGGGTAGAAGCCTGCCCGAAGGATGGAAAAACAACGGAAAAAGAGGAACAGGCCGGCCGGTCTCTTCTACCACCACACAGGACTTGCACCGAATGGATTCCAGCCAATTGGCAACCTGGCGAGCATTTCTTATTGTGGCCGAAAGGAGCAGGAGGTGGACCCGTACAGGCAGGTAGATCATGACTTCTTCCCACACCACGCCACGATCATCGTCTCCCAGGAAATGGGCCTCATCCAGGATCACGAGGTCTGACTCGATATCCACGGCCTCATGCATGGCATCATAGAGTTGATTTCGCAAAATCTCGGTAGTCCCTACAATAATTGGGGCATTGGCATTTTCCTTGCGGTCCCCTGTCAATATTCCCACATCATCAGGGCCGAATTCAATGCCGAATTCAATGAGCTTTGAGTTGGTCAGGGCCTTTAGGGGCGACGCGTACCATGCCTTGCCGCCTTTCTTGCGGATGTGTCGAATGGCCTCCTGGGCGATCCAAGTCTTTCCTGCGCCGGTCGGGGCCGAAACCATGCAGTCCGATTTGCGAATCGCGGCAACGGCTTTCAGTTGGAAGGAATCCGGCTTGAAGGGTTTCTTGGGGGGCGCCCCTATCCGGGCAAAGACCTTTTTCAGTCTGGCATCAGCGCTCGGTTTGATCCTTGGAATCTCTCGCCGGCGGGCGCCTGCCCCCCTCCGGCGAACAAAATCGCTTTGCCGCGTCTTTTTGAATCGTGTATTTTTCAACGTAACTTCTAAAAAAATCCGGCCCTGCGGTTGCCATAATCGTAATCCATATTTCAATGGCAAGCCTGGTGATGTGACAACGGAAGGATAACAACGAATAACATGATTTCGGAAAAAAGGAAAACCGCACCCAAACGCTCTGATTACTATTGAACGATTCAGACATAGATGATAGGAAACATACTGGTTAGCAGCAAGTTCAAATTAGACTGGAGTAGGGATTACGTTGGCAACAGGACGGACAGTAATCGCAAGAAAAGGGGGGAGGGACCACGATGAAGAAAACTCCATGTGTCATTTATCAATTCGTGCTGTTAGTGGTGGTTCTTGGTCTGTGTGGGTGCCAGGGAGCAGACAAAGGCTCGATCAAGGTCCCGGCTACAAAGCAGTGGACAGACTCTGGCATTGATGTCTGCAAGGGTCAGGCGATAAGCGTGCAGGCGACTGGCGACGTGTACGTGAACAAAAAAATCCAAAGCGGTCCGAGCGGCATCGACGACACGAAAGTCAAGCCCCTCACCAAACTGGTCTTGAGGACCTATAATGTGACGTCAAAGGCCAAACACGGCGCCCTTATCGCAAAAATCGGCAAAAATGGAAAACCGTTTCCGGTCGGCGCCCAACATGAGGTCAAAGCCGATTCAAAAGGACGCCTGTACTTTGGCTTGAACGACAAGGACTTGGGCAACAACCAAGGCCACTATCTCGCCAAAATCACTGTGAAATAAGGGATTCTTCAATGCTCGCCGTTATCCAGCGGGTCACTGCCGCTGAGGTTCGGATAGACGACAAGATAGTGGGGCAGATTGGTCCTGGCCTCCTGGTCCTTTTGGGGGTCTCCCGTTCGGATGATGAGAAAGACGCCGATTACCTGTCGGATAAAATCGTTCACTTGCGGATCTTGGAAGATGAGGAAGGCAAGATGAATCGTTCCCTTATTGAGACAGGTGGCGAAATAATGGTTGTTTCTCAATTTACGTTGCTGGGTGACTGCCGCAAGGGTCGCCGGCCATCGTTTGTTGAGGCAGCGCCCGCGAAGACGGCCGAAGGACTTTATAAGTACTTCGTAGGCCAGTTGAAATCAAAAGGCACACCCGTTGCCACAGGACGGTTTCAGGCGAAGATGGCGGTCTCTTTGGTCAATAACTGACCTGTGACACTCATTCTTGAAAGCAAATAACGCAAAGCATGATCTATGATGAACAACAAGGGGCTGAGGGTCGGGCTGTGGGCAGTTATTCTGCTGCTTGCTGCAACAACTTGGGTTAGGTGTGTACCCAGGGGGAAGTTGTATGGCGTCAAGAAAAACACGATTTCCCTTGAAAAGCCCCGCACACTGGCCCTCCTGAAATTCTATGGGCCGGACGGAGCCGCGGTACGGAGGCGCATTTGCGATAGGCTTGCCGGGGTTCAACATTTGAGACCCATCGATTGCTTTCAGTATCCTGACGTGGAGGGAGTAACGTTTGACAAGCTGGGTGATCCCGATTCCACGGCTTCGCTTGAGGCCCTGGAGGCCGACGGTGCGATAACGGGCCGCGTCATTGCTTTCGTCCAGGACAACCCGGGCGCCGACCAGGTGGAGGTGAAGGAAGGGACAGGTCATTACAAGAAGAAAAAGAACATCGATGGCCAGTGGGTTGATGTGGAAATCAAAAGGGTTCTTATCAGGCCCCTGCCTCATGTTGTTCGAAAGGCCTCTCTCACCATGGAGTACAAGGTGTTAGATCTCAATGCCAAGGGGATCATCGCCACGGGCAAGTTCACAGAAAGCTGTGAAGAGAAGTTTGGTGGTTGCAAGGAGTATGTTTCTATGGGCCACAGGTTGAGCGATCTTCCGGCTCCAAGCGTCACCGTGGAAAAACTGTCTGCCAGGCTTGCCGGCAAGATGGTTGAAAAGCTTTCCCGCATAAGGCTCAGCGGGGCAGTCAAGTAGAAAACATCCGGGGCCATAGGCTCTAAGCGCTAAGTTATTTTTGCACCGGATGGACTGTGGAAGGTTTACTCAAAAAAATGAACATCGAACGTCCAACATCGAATGGTGAATGGGAAAAGATGAAGAAACAGAAATAGCCGTTGAAGGTTCGGTATTGGATATTCGTTTTTCATTCGACGTTGGACCTTCGATGTTCGATGTTCGACGTTCATCTTTCAAAACAATGAGGCCTAGCCATCTCACTTTGACTTGGCCTAAAGGACAAGGTTTTGCATTTTATATACGGAAAGGCGGTTGGGAAGAGATATGAAAAGCAAACTGAGCAAGAAAAAGGTGGAGGAACTAAGAAAACGGCTTGCCCGCAAACCACAACTGGTTTGGGATATTCTGGGGTCAGGGGACAAGAAGAGAGTCTTTGAGTTTGCCGAAAGGTACAAGGGCTTTCTTGACGCTGCCAAGACAGAACGCGAGGCTGTCCGTGCCATTGAGGTATTTGCCAAGAAGACGGGTTTCAAGGACATCACCAAGGTCCGGACCGGCAAAAAATTCTACAAGATCAACCAGCACAAGAACATTGCCCTGGCTGTCCTTGGCAAGGACCCAATTGGGTCAGGGATCAACCTTGTGGTATCTCACATCGATTCGCCACGACTCGATCTGAAACAAAACCCCCTCTATGAAGAAGTGGACTTGGTCTTTCTAAAGACCCATTACTACGGCGGTATCAAAAAATATCAGTGGCTCACCAGACCCTTAGCGATCCATGGCACTGTCATGAAACAAGACGGGAGTTCTCTTAACATGCGGATAGGTGAATCGGATAATGACCCTGTCTTTACCATAGCCGACATTCTGCCTCATCTTGCGCGAAAGATTCAGGCTGACAAAAAGGTGTCTGAGGCCTTTGAAGGAGAAAAATTAAATGTTCTCGCAGGAAGTCTGCCCATTGGAAACGATGAAACCAAAGAGCGGTTCAAGCTCGCCGTGCTCGAATACCTTTATTCAGCCTACGGCCTGATCGAAGAAGATCTGATGAGCGCTGAAATAGAAATCGTGCCGGCAGGGAAGGCCCGCGACGTAGGCTGGGACCGCGGGCTTATCGGCGCCTATGGCCAAGACGATCGCGTGTGCGCCTATGCCTCGCTTGAGGCCCTGTGCGAAGTAAACAGGCCTGCGAGAACTGCCGTTGCCATGTTCATGGACAAGGAAGAAATTGGCAGCGATGGAAGCACAGGGGCGAAGTCTCGTTTTCTGGAAGAATTTGTTGCAGATCTTGTTGAAACGACGGGCCAGGAGGCCACGGAAAAAGTGCTGAGGTCTTGTTTGACCAAATCAAAGGCCCTTTCTGCCGACGTGAACGCCGGCCTTGACCCGGACTTCCAAGAGGTCCATGAAAAGCGCAATGCAGCAAGGATCGGATACGGCGTCTGCATCACCAAGTTCACCGGTTCTGGTGGCAAATACGGTTCTAGTGACGCCAATGCTGAGTACCTGGTGGAAATTCGAAAGCTCTTCAACGACAACAAGGTCGTTTGGCAAACAGGCGAACTGGGGAAGGTGGATGAAGGTGGCGGCGGAACGATTGCCAAGTTCCTTGCCATATACGGCATGGAGGTCCTGGACTGCGGAACACCGATCCTTTCCATGCACTCCCCCTTTGAGATCGCAAGCAAGGGAGATATCTATATGACCTATAAGGCCTGCACCGCGTTTCTGAACAGCAAATAGGGCGGCTTGAGGTATCGGCAAGCTATGAAGACATACCTGGATTGTATTCCCTGTTTTTTCAAGCAGGCCCTTTTTGCCGCAAGAACAGCCATTGATGATGAGGCAAAGATCAAAGAAGTACTTGATAGGATAGGGCTGCTTGTATCGGAGATCCCTTTGGACAGCACACCGCCCGAAACAGGCAGGCAAGTCTACAGGACGGTCCGAGAGGTCACAGGGGTCGAAGACCCGTTCAAGGAACTGAAGAAAGAAAACATCGAGACTGCTCTAAAGCTTTATCCGGCGTTGAAACAAATTGTGCAGACGGCAGAAGACCCTCTGGAGACGGCCGTTAGGCTTGCCATTGCCGGGAATGTCATTGACTTTGGCGCCAACCCCGATTTTCAACTGGAACAAAACATCCAGGAAGTGCTTCACACAGAACCCGCTATTAACCATTACCAGGCATTTAAGGAAAAGCTTGGGCGTGCCCAAAATATCCTCTATCTGGGAGATAATGCCGGAGAGACTGTTTTTGACAAGATCTTGATTGAAACAATGGCCAAACCTGTCACTTATGCAGCCAGAGGAAGCCCGGTCATTAATGACGCCACTGCCCAGGATGCCATGGACAGTGGCCTGGACAAAGTTGCGTTAGTAGTATCATCAGGATGTGACGCTCCAGGCACTGTCCTTACGGCATGCTCGGATCAGTTCTTGGATTGTTTCAAAAAGGCAGACATGATTATCAGCAAAGGGCAGGGAAACTACGAAACACTCTCCAATGAAGAACGCCCCATATTCTATCTCCTCATGGCCAAGTGCCCGATCATTGCCAGGGACCTTGGTGTTAAGGTGAGAGACACGGTGATCAAATCTTGACGGCTTCGCAAGAAGTCTCTTCAACTCGTCATTTGTAATCAACGATTTCTTTCAACTCTCTACCGCATTTGAAGAGACGAATAACCGTATCGTTTTGTCTACAAGGAAAAGAATTTGTAACGCGTTAATATCCCTTGACATCCCGCTTGTGATCTTTTATGTATATAATTTAACATCCATTTGGGAGAGGACCACGATGAACAAATCCGACCTCGTCGAAACGCTACGCAAGGAAACCCGGCTCACAAAAGCAAAAGCCACAGGCGTTGTTGACCTGTTCTTTCGTGAAATATCTGATGCCC
>JAFGFW010000205.1 GCA_016930875.1 Deltaproteobacteria bacterium
TGAACCACTTGAAAAACGGGGCATCTGATCGATCAAGCACCTTGTCCCACTTCTTGAACCAATCTAATTCATGGGCAGCCTCCTCCCAGAACTCCTCAACATCCATTCGGCCTCTTTTCACGGCATCTTCGTAATCATTGGGGTCCAGGTTGGCATCCACGACCAGATGAGGCAACGGCCGAAAGACTCTTCCTTCTTCCAACAAGGCCTCAGTGGTTTCCTTTTCAGAGCTTAGCATTTCGTTCTTCGAGTTCGTTTTTAATACTGCTTCCATAAGTCTTGTTCCTCCTTGACTTGATTTTGACGGGATAAGAAACCGGAACGGTTTCCCTCCTTATCACATCAACCGTTAAAAATCATCATGGTTTTTTGCTTGACCTTTGATAGATATACCTCTAAAGATTTCTTGCTTCAACTTTTTGCTATATGGACCATGAAAAAAGTCACCCTATACACAGACGGCGCCTGTTCCGGAAACCCCGGTCCCGGAGGTTATGGTGTAATCCTTGAACACGGCAAACACATCAAGGAACTCTCAGCCGGTTTTCGCGATACGACTAATAATCGCATGGAAATGATGGCGGTGATTGCCGGGCTCTCGGCCCTAAAAGAACCCTGCGAGGTAACGGTCGTAAGTGATTCCCGCTATGTCGTGGATGCGATAGAAAAAGGATGGGCCCGCAAATGGCAGGCAAACGGATGGATGCGCAATAAAAAGGAAAAAGCCCGAAACGCAGATCTATGGAGACAACTCCTTAGGCTCCTCGAAAAACACCGGGTCACCCTTACCTGGATCCCGGGCCATTCGGACCACCCGCAGAATGAGCGGTGCGACCGGCTTGCTGTGGCAGCGGCAGCCCGGCCCAATCTGCCGGAGGATGTCAGGGGAAGACATTAAACATCCGGACCGAGAGGACCCGGCTTTGGTTATCCGCCGGAGGCGGATTTGGCTTCTTGGGACCCAGTGCCCGACCATGACATTTCCGTTTTGCCTTGACACACCACACCCTTTTTTCTATAATTTCTTGAAATCCTAGCGATGAGACATGATCACATCAAAACACGCGAAAATCGTCTTCACTATTCTATCCATCGTACTCATTAGCATTCCCATTCTTGCCGAGGCAGAAGATCCTGTCAAATCCCACCACCCCCTGCCCGTATTTGAGTTAGAAAAGGTCATTACTGGCTGGCTCGAACATTCTGGTTATAAGGTGAGCCGAACCCCCCTACAAATGGGCAAAGTGCAACTAAAGGCTGTAAAGGAAAAGAAAGGCTGGCAGATCTCTTTAGCGCCTCATTCCGCTCTGGCAACCGAGTTACAGGCCAAATGCACTGCTGAAGGCGAACCAGATGAGGCTCAGGTTCAAGTTGAGAAGTTGCGGGATCATATTGAAGGCTACCTCTCCGGGAACAGCAAAGCGAACTCTATCGAAACGGAGGCCCCAAGGCAGTTCATTCCCACTGCGGTTTTATCGCAAGCCGAATCGGTCGTCTGCTTGAGGGCAGAATTCGAAGACGATGACATGCAGTTCTCAGGTTTCATAGTGGACGAGGACGGCCTGATCATTTCTACGGCACACGGATTGAAAGGGATTGAACAACTCACCGTCATTCTTTCTGACGGCAGGCAATTCAAGGGAGATTTGATCAAGATCGATCTCCGCCGGGATTTGGCCTTTGTTGATATCAAAGGAAAATTCGACAGCTACATCCCTGTGGCCAATGGCAGGAATCTTCTGGGTATGGGCGAACAGCTCTACTCAATCGGATGCCCTATTAATCTTGGAGGAACTGTCTATACAGGGATCATTAATAGCCCGCCCAGACGGGTAAATGGCCTGCCCTTGTGGCAAGTCGACATGGAAATTCATCCGGGAAGTAGCGGAAGTCCTGTCTTTGATGTACAGGGAAATCTGGTAGCCGTTGTCAAAGGTAGGTACCGGGGAACAGACACTGTAGGTTTTCTGATCCCATTTGAGACGATCATGGAGTTCGCAAAGGACTAACAACCGCCTATGAATTATGGCCGTTACGAAATCATGAAAGAGCTGGGCAGGGGTGCCATGGGCGTTGTTTACCAGGCCCACGACCCTCAAATTGACAGGCTTGTGGCCTTGAAGGTATTGCGGCAGGACAGGGTCACAAGTGAGGACTTGGTCCGGAGATTTCTCAAAGAGGCCAAGGCCATTGGCCGGCTCTCCCATCCCAACATTGTCACAGTCTACGACGTAGGACAAGATCACGAGACGATCTATATTGCTATGGAGTTTCTCGAAGGAAAGCCACTGAATGAGGCTGTAAAAGGAAAAAGACTGAGCCTTGAGGAAATTGTGGATCTCGGTGTTCAGGTGGCTGAAGCTGTTGATTATGCGCACGACAAGGGGATAGTTCACAGAGATATCAAACCGACAAATATCATTCTGACTCCCAATGGCCAGGCCAAAATTACAGATTTTGGTATTGCACGCATTGAAGATCCTTCTGCCCCTCAACAAACCCAGGCCGGTGAAATCCTGGGGACACCCGTCTACATGTCCCCTGAACAGGTGATGGGCAAACCAGTGGACGGGCGCTCTGACCTTTACTCGCTGGGAGTCATCCTTTACGAACTCAGTACAGGAAAAAGGCCTTTCGGAGGTGACAATCTCGCTGTTATCTTCAGAGCGATTACCCAGGACACGCCTGTTGAGCCTGCAACAGCGGATTCCTCCATTTCGCCTGCGTTGTCCGGACTGATTGTTAAAAGCCTGGACAAAAATCCTGATGAGCGGTTTCAGACTGGCAAAGGCATGGCCCAGGCTCTTAAGACTTGTCTTAAGACGGAAAAAACAGTACTGATACAACAGCCCACCAGGGAAAAAACCAAAGGGCTTGGGTTTTACTTGACTGTTGTTTTTATCGTGCTTTGCGCAGTGGGAGGAGTCTCCTATTATTTCATGGCCCAGAAGACCTCGGAACAGGCCTCTTCATCAACCCTTGAGCCTTCTTCTCGGAGCGAGGCCCCGCCTCCTGCGCAAATCGTCAGGCCAGCGGTCTTGAAGGTGGAGAGTGTTCCTGCTGGCGCTCAGGTTTTTCTGGACGGTTCTTTCAAGGGGAAATCGCCCTTGAATTTTGATCTTCCCCTTGGAAAATACGAAGTCCGGCTGAGCATGCCCAATTACTATGAGTGGGAAGCGCAGCTTCAATTACGCGAAGAGGGTGAAACCCCGCTTCTTGTCAGATTGGTGCCTATTGATGATAACGCAAGGTAGATAAGTCAGAATGAAGAACCAGAGGGACAAGTGCCTAAAATTAAAAATGCTAAAATGGCTAAAGTTGAGAATGAAGACAAAGTTCGATTTTGGATTTCCAAATAATACTGAACGGGAGCGTTCCAAAACTTTATACAAGGCAAGTTAGCTCACTTTCACTCAATATTTGGCAATACATTTTCTCCCATAAAATAAACAACTTCTGGCGCTAACGCATTAACCTTAACGGAGGAACGCAAAATGAAACCTATTGTAAAATCCATCACTCTATTGGCCATTGTGATGACCGTTATCATGCTTGGCACAAATCTGTGGGCTGGCCAGATCACCTCCGGCCAGATTGCCCCGGCTTTTTCCTTAAGGGACGTTAAGGGGATGACACACGACTTGTCCCAGATGAAAGAACGCCCTATGGCCATCCTCTATTTTTTTGATGCAGACTCAAGGCCAAGTCAGGAAGGCTTGTTGAGTCTGGATCAATTGGCCAAACGATATGAGGAGGCTGATTTGATCGTATGGGGTGTTACGCTTTCGTCCACGGAAAAGGTTGCCGGCTTCTTGACAAAGACCAGTCCGAGCTTTCCGGTCCTGTTGGACAAGTCCGGTGTGAGCGACCTTTATCAAGCCCGGTTGATTATGCCGACAGTGTGTATTCTCGGGCCGGGACTCATGGTGCTCGACTATTTCCAGGGTGGGGGCAAAACCACTGAAATCATGCTGCTCAAACTGGCAGAAAGGACTCTGCAACGAAAACAAACCATGCTGGCCAAGGCCATCAGCGATGAGGTCTCAAAAAAGAATCCTCAAAGTCTTAAGGCCAAAACAGTTAAAGGGTATGCAGCTTTAAAGGAAGGAAATCTGAACGAAGCTGAAGAAACTTTCCATGAACTCGCCAAAAACAAAGGCCGGGGAGAAGTTCTGGGCAAAGAAGGACTCACGGCCGTATATGCAAGAAAGGGGCAAACCGAAAAGGCCTTGAAGTTGGCTAAAGAAGTTGAGCATGAAGCCCCTGACAGGGCTTACGTTCATGTAGTCAAGGGCGACATTCTGTTCAGCCAGAACAAAAAGAAAGAGGCCGAAGCAGAATACCGGAAGGCAGTTCAAAATAAAGAGGCCGAGCCTTTTCAAAAGGCCCTGGCGCGCAATCAGTTCGGCCGGTTTCAGGCCAGCCTGGGAAAATACCAAGAGGCCCGGGAGCTCTATGACCAGGCTGTGGATCTAGATCCTTATTACATCGAAGCGACATCTAACAAGGGGGTCACTTACGAAAAAGAGGGCAAATGGAACGATGCTTTGGAAGCCTATCGGAAGGCCCTGAGTCTCGACAAGAATGATACGTTTGCGGCTGTGTTGGCGCGGAAGGCCCAGGAGATGCTAACCGTCCAAAGCGACGTTGCCAAGAAGAAACGCATTGACAAGTTGGTCAAGGAGCTTGCAGCCCGATACCGAAGTCATAAGAAATCCAGAAAAAAAGCCGAAGATACATGGACCTCACGGCCCATGGTTTTGTCTTTTGTTGATTTTCAGGAAAAAGGCGGGTTGGCCGAAAGAGACGGTTTGTCTACCGTTCTAACCACACAGCTTGGTGAACAGCTTAATGCTTCGGGCAGGGTTCAGGTGGTGGAACGAGTGCTCATTGAACGGCTCCTGGAAGAACTGAACCTCGGTTCTTCGGATTTGGCAGATCCTGAAACAGCCTTAAAGCTTGGCAAGGTGCTGGCCGCAAAGGTCATTGGCACAGGCTCCCTTTTTTATCTGCCCGACGGCACTCTGCTGAGCCTGCGACTCATAGACACGGAAACCTCGGCCATACCCAAAGTAGTCACCAGACAACTTGGCCTGCAGGCATCTCTGGAAAAAGAAATCAACAGACTCAATCGGGATATCCTCAAGGCTATGATCCAGAAGTATCCATTGCAAGGATATGTGGTTCAGGCGAGAGGACAGGAAGTTATGGTCAATCTCGGCTCAAAGCAGGGCGTTGTTTTGGGCACGAAGTTCGAAGTAATCGAAGAACAAGAGCCCATCAAATACAAGGGCAAATTACTACGTAGCACGCCAAAAGCGGTCGGTGAGATCGAGGTTGTACGCGTTGAGCCGGACCTGTGTTATACCCGCGTTCTGAATCAGGAAAGACCCATTAAGGCAAATGACAAGGTAACGGAAAAGATTGAAGACCTGGTGGCTATGGAGAAAAGTAATGTCATTTCATAGGGGTTTACTCGGGATCTTCTTCGCGCTTCCCCTCCTTTTTGTCAGTTGTTCGACCGGACCAGTTGCGTATAAAGAAGGAACAACCATAGCTGTCTGGGACTTAGAGAACTTGACCCCCTCGGAGTCTGTGCAGCATGATCTGGGAGAGCTTCTTTCGGCGAAGGTCATTGAAACCATCAAGGAAAGCGGGAAACACACAGTTGTCGAAAGGGAGCGTCTGCTCCTTGCTCTTGAGGAACTCAGCCTGGGGACCACATCACTGGCAGATGAATCCACCCGGTTAAGGATAGGAAAGATATTGGGAGTCCAACTGATGGTATTCGGGGGTTATCAGGTCATAGCCGATCAGATGCGTCTTGATTTGAGGCTGGTGGAAGTGGAAACAGGCAAAATCATAAGCGCTGCTCAAAAAACGACTCCCGGTGGAGATCTGTCCGGGTGGCTTAAGGCCGCAGAAGATGCAACAACCGGACTATTTTAACAGACCGCTTGTTGGCCAGGCAGCCTTATCGTCTAAGGTTTTTTATGAATTTGTTACGCTCCGCTGCGCAAGGTTTCCTGGGACGCGGTGGCGGTGCTTTTTTTTCCTTTGCACCCTCGTCTCGTCTCTCTTTATAGATCTCTCGGATGGCAATAATAGCCAGCACAAGACCTGGATCTTCCTCCAGCGCCTTCCCATAGGAGTCGGCCGCCTTTCCGTAGTCTCCTTGGTCGCTGTTCTCGATTCCCTCAAACAGATACAGGAGGGCATCAATACTGGCCGCCATAGGCTCCCTCAGCTCACTTTCCAACTCGGCTGAAAGTTCGATTTTGAGGAGCTTAATGATTTGAAAAAGGAGGTCTTTTTCCATGCGGAACAATTCCGCAAGGAGCTTGCCTCTGGCCCTGGGCTTGCCTAAGAGTTGTTCGGTTGGCACGCTCAAAAGGCCGGACTTCAATCCAAATTCGTCGGGCTTTTCCTTAACGATATCCCCTCCGACCAGGAGGCTAGCGCCTAAAAGTCTCCCCACCCGAGACGAATTCTCTGACTCAACCAAACCTGACACACCAAGATCCAATTCTTCTAATAAAGCCTGGAGCTTCACCCTTTCAACAAGCTGGATCTCTTTCACCTTGGAAAGGTCGGTCATGAGCATTATCGTGAGACCTTTTTGAAGAAGATCCAGCTTTGACCATCCGGTCTTGTTGTGGAAGTAAAGGACTGCCAGGGTCTTCGATGCACCCGTTGTTTCGAGGGTCTTTTCCTTTTGTAAGGCCCCTTTTGCCCACAATCTTGTCTCATCGGTCACTATCTGCCCGGCCCAGGACGAGAAGGCCAGAGCCATACAAAGCAACACAGAAAACAGGCATATGCCGATTGATTTTCCCTTCATGATTCAGCGGTATAACAAATATCATCTTTGGGGAACAAAAACAATAGAGTAGACAGGAGAGTTCAAAGCCGTGCTATTTGGGGGAAACTTCAGGAGAGAAAACGCAGGACCTAAGGGCTCGCTCAAGTCCGACGGTCTCGCAAAAAGTCGAAATCCGCCTCCGGCGGACTGTCATTCCGGCCCGTCGAGAGCCTCAGGGTCGAACGACGAAAGCCGGAATCCAGTTTATTCAGCTAGTTACAAAGGCTCTGGACTCCGGTTTTCACGACTCGACTGAGCTCGTCGAAGTCCGGAGTGACGACTTTTTACGAGATTATCAAGATTGGCCCAGAGTATCTGTCAAAGACTCTTTCAGAGGGTCAGGGATGTTCTTGACTGCATCAAGATCTACTATTTCCTGAAAGGCAGGAATCCCGGAGAGTTGAGTAATCTGAAAGATAAAATCGTCCGGCGGGAGAAACGTCTCTAAAGGTGCCTTTAAAACCACTACCGGAAGTCCTCCTAAATCTGCAAGCTCCCTGGTTTCCACTTCATAGCGAAGGTCTTGGAGCAACTGAGTTAATGCTTTGAAATGCTTTAAAAAAATAACGATCGCCAGGTGGTCAATCAGGGCCTGTTTCATGTCATCTGCCTGGCGGGTTTCAACCCCGGAAACCATGGCCTTTAAACGATTCAGAGGGCACTCCCCTCGGTAGGAAAGAATCCACTTAGTGGGAGACGTAACACTTGTTGCTTTTTCCTTGGAACCTCCGGAATAGAGCGCATATTCCAAAGGCGTTCCCTCTAACTGGTTTGAAATGGGGGCTAGAGGCGGTTGAAGCTTTTTGGGCAAACCGAATGGTTCGGCGGAAATAGCCGCATATTGTTCCTGAAGTTCGGCAAAAGCCTTGTCTGAGCCGGGCACTTCTCCTGCAACCGAGCTCTTTATGTAGGTGCCAAATAGCTTTCTTGGAACAAAAAGAGGCCGTAAGACTGTTAGGTGGGCCTTGAGGCGCTTGTCCAGAGCATTGGCAATCTTCTCGGTTGCCTGGCGAAGCTGCAAGAATTCCTGGCTGTCTAGGTTCTTTCGGGATATCTCTTCTTTTTCCATAGGACCTCATCCATTTTTACTGAGATTCTCATAACTTGTGTAGCAGATTTCATAAGTCATGTCAAACTAAAAGGCCTATTTTAGCTTCACCACAAAAACTTCTGTGTCTTCCTCGCTCGAATAGGGACCAAACAAAATCGATTCCGGAGAACCTGTAACCTTAACAAAATATGAAGTCTCGGCATTTAATTCGTTCTGAACAGCCCAGGCTGTATATTCTTTTTCTCCAAGATTCAATTTCAAACCTTCTACGGGATAGTTAAGCACCGATTTGCTCGGGAGGCTACCCTTTGGCCCTACGCCGTGAAAAGCTATTTCGGCATCAGCCACGGCAAACATCCCGCCAGACCAAGACACTTCCGTGGGTCCCACTTCAAACCACTGTCCGACGTGCTCATTTCCGTAAAGATCCAAGCGATACTCTGACGACATCTCCTCCTTGACAGAAGCATGAGCCCTGGCCACCAGTTTTGCTCCTAAGGTGGCGCTTGAGGCCGACAAGATCTCCACCCCTTTCAAAGATGTAGTCAATGAATCAGAAGCGACCGGCTCACCTTCTGTCTGCAATATGACGATGGGGAAATCAAGCCCCCTTTGGGCCTGGAGTGTAATGGACAGGAGTGAAAGCCCGTATCGAATGGAAGGGGTGCGCAAGTTCTCCTCAGATCCCAAAATGGCCCAGAAAATGATCTGTGGATTTACCAATTCCTCCCTGGCCTTCATCCAGGCCATTTTTTTCAGATCATCCTCCCAAAAATGGCCATGGAGCTCAAGGCCGTATGTCTTCATTTGAGCCATCAACTTCTTCACCATGTCTTCAGACGAAACCAGCGAAGTCAGCCACACTTTTTTCATCACTTCATCCTTTCTTGGATCATAAACTTCCTATCATTTCCTTTCTCACCCTATCCAGTTCCTTTATCATCTCGCTTGCTACTTTCAGGCGATCCTATGCATCTGAAGCATCTATGCTTTCAAAATCGCCGTAGTCAACATCAGACCACTCGTCATGATCTCCCAGTGACCTTTGAGCCAAAAGCATAAATGGAGACAATATCCTCATGAAATCCCTCTCTAATTTCTTCATCACCCAAGCCTGTTTCCTCGTGATGAGGCAAAGGGGAACATGGATGTTTCACTGCGCGAATTTCAGATGCTTTCTCACAGGCCTATTTCTCCTCCTTAGATGCGGGTGTAAGCCATACATCATGTTACTGAACAAATTGCCGCACTTGGCCAAAAACTCACCATAGGCATTAAAAGGCGCTGGAAGTCCCTTCATTGCCGTGCCGACGGCTTTTAGCAAACTGCCCATCTGTGCCGCGTAGGTCTTGGGATCAGTCCTTGCTTTTTGGGGATCTACATTCCTGAATGCCACAAAGGCGTTGTAAAGATTTATCCCTTTCCCGCAGCGTTCCGTCCACTTGTTTGCCTCACCCAAAAACGCATGTAACTTGTTTGCAGCCTTTCCGTTCCAAACGTCTATATGAGGGTCAGTCGCTCCCTGTTTGCGAGCTTCTTCCAATTGCTTCACCGCTATTTGGCATCCCTTCTTAATGGTCTGCCATACTTCATTAGCATTTTTCGAACTCTTCAATCCATCCACATCGGTCTTGCCCGTTACTGAGGAGTACTTGCCCGCTGCAGCCTCCTTTTTGATATCGGCCAGTATTGCCTTGAGTCTCCTGTTGCTATCTTCCCGTCTAGATGCCGCCAGTCGCCTCCCCTTTCTTTCGAGTCGATTTAACCTTTTTAACCCCCGGTCATGGCAGACCACAGCCCACTTATTAAGCTCATTACCATACTGGTGATCAGGCGCCCCAATGAGATCCTTTTCTCCCAATCTCCCCGCAGCAACCATCTTCGCCGCATCCGCGCACCATTTCGTATTGCTTTGCCGGGTGTTCCTTCGTCGTCGGGACGGCCGTCTTCCTCCCATGTGAATTCCCTCTAATCTTTAAGTAAATGTAGTCTTAGCAAAGAGAAGCTCCGTTTCTTTTCGCCTCTCAGCAGCCTCGCCTTCCCCTTCACTTAAATCACGGAGGCTCCAAAATCTTCCGTTCCGTCTTCTTGATATCACAGCGTACTCACTGACGCTTTCCCCTACCCCGGGTCTCTATATTAAGCGGCCATTGCTCATTGTTGACAAAAAGGCCAGTTTTATACTATGCTCTTTGTTAACATAAGAAAAGCTACTTTATTAATTAACCTTGTGAGAACTAATTATGCCTAAAGGACCAGCAGCACGCGTCACCGACTCTGTGGCTCACGTACCCCCGGTTTTGGGTCCCGGCCCCGGAAGCACCAATGTCCTAATCGGCAAACTGCCCGCCTGGCGGGGTGTGCCCGGTGCCGTTGGATCAGCCTTGAACGCCGCAAAGAAGGTTTCCGATGCAGCTATCAAGACGGCTGAAGCTGCCTCGGCCGCAGCCCAGGGCACTCCAGGAGCGCCAGCCGCAAAGGTGGCTGAGGAAACTGCAAAGTCAGCTGCCGCCGGTGCCATGGGCACTGCTATCAGCACCGCTGCTGCAGCAAGCGGGGCCGACAAACACATGTGCGCTACGCCCCTTCCGATTCCGCCCCACGGTCCCGGTGTTGTCATTGACGGCAGCGCTACGGTCTTGATCAACAATGCGCCTGCCTGCCGAATGGGAGATACTGTCCTTGAGGCTGTGGGGCCACCCAACAAGATCCTCAAAGGATGCACGAAAGTGATTATTGGGGGGTAGCTCCATTTCGATCCACGCCATCTAAACACCAGGGGCCCCCTCTCACAAGGACAGACCACAAAGGCATCGGATTGCGGCCATTGCCCAAATACTCACCGCGTCGATTTTAACCACCGGGATAGTCATATTCTCGCGGACCCTACCTTGCCCTCCAAATAGCAGCGAAGTAACCCAACAGCCTATGGGAAGAGCCTTGTGGGCAGAGGAGAGCCGTCCAGGCCCACGACCTTGAAACCCATGCCGACGGTTCCGGCGATGAGCACCGGTTTGCCAATGCCGTTCATGAAAGCCAACACTATGGGTTGCTTGGTCGTTTCAAATTGAATTGGGACCGACTGCAGATTCCCCTTTCCGTCAAGGACTTGCCACCTCCCTTGACCATCGGCGATCAACGCCACTGCGCCGCCGACATCGTTCACGGCAATGCGCGCCTCGCGGACGGGTTCGTTGGGGTGCCAGTCGATTATATGTTCCTGCCCTTCCACGAATTCATTGGAGCCTGACACGGACCAGGTCACAAGGACCAGTTGCCGTGGTCCGTCCCCTGTCATCTTCCACACTAGCATGCCGCCCCAGATCCTGTTTTCCGCATCGATATTTGCCCCTGTGGCAATGAATTCACCGGGCCAGCTCGCCATGCGCACGGGACTTGGCATATCACTCTGAATCCCAGGCCATGACGCCAAGCAAAGAACCAACTCTGGCCCCTCTGATTGCACATAGGTTACCAGCCGCTGCCCAGTTGAACGAACATGACTCATGATCCACGTAATCCCACGCTTTGTCACGAAGGAGATCAATGCGCAGATTCTCAGCCAGTATGGTCTCATCATTGAGAATTTCCGCAGCCCAGGGCAGTTGTGGGTCTGCGTCAAAACCGCTCCCGAGCAGAAACATCATCTCGATGTACAGCCGGACGCTCCGCTCGGTAGTAAGACCGTAACCTTTCGCCCGCTTCAACCCGTATCGGATGGCACTTCGGATATTGACTTCCTCCAAGACCTTGCAATGCATTGGAGCAAACGTTTTGAGATGCTCAACTGTCCAATCTTCGAAGTTCTGAAGGACACTATAGTGTTGCTGCAACCTCTCTACCCACTATCGGCTCTTTCGCAGGAAGCTGAAAGCATGTTTAACGAGATCGTCTGAGGCGAGGAGCCACAGGTTCGGGGACCACGCCAAATACGGCACAAGGCTCGTGTTTTTCATCGACTATCGCATAGCACGGTTCTGACATGCTAATTCCGCGTTCAAGAACTATCAGCGGCGCTTCACTCGTCATTGCCATAATTTCTAGAAGGTCTGTTTTCCGCAGTCTCGGTGCAAGCGAGTGGGCGTCCTCGGCTCTCGCTGGACGGGCTTTAAGCATTTTTAAATTCTCCTTGAGTCTTTGGAGTTTAGAATGCTCTCCATCATATTTCCTAACAAGCACAAGCTGCTTATCATTTCATGAAAAATGGGAGGCCTCCATACGCCAACAAAGTCAGCTTTGTTGCTTTGCTCCTTAGCAAATCTAATAGATCTCCAGGATCTTTACCTCTGCAGCGCTCAGGTTGTAGATTGGACAAAGGCCACGCCACACCAGATAAAGCCGTTGCTCATCTGGGATCAAGCAGAGCGTGTCCAAATTGAGTTCTACCTTTTCTGTTGCAGAAGGCGGCTGATGGGGATTTTCGAATTCCCTTTTTACCTCCGTTCCCTCAAGCCTCTCATCTTCCCCGTAGGTTGCTCCCAGGTCAGTTGTGAGCCCAAGGGATTTCGTAACAGTACAACTCAACTTGATCCCAGGCAGCTGAAAGCGAGTTTTCCCCTCAGGTGTGAGGTTCACAAGTTCCACTTCCTCATCACCTTTTAGGTAGCCATCCAACTGCAAGTCTGGATGTGCGCCATTATGGTGGTTGAACGAGAAATCCCCTGGTGACGCGGAAGCACTTTTTTGCTTCTGTTGATTATTATAGGCTTCCAGGTAACCCAGTCGTGGCATCCAGGCCTTGCCGTAAAAGCCAAAACCAACCGGCTTGGGACGATCTTTCCATGATTTGATCAGATTGTCCGGATCTTCCAGGTTGGGCAGCGGTGCACCGTCCAATACCTTCTTTGACTTTTTGGAAACAAAGCCGCGTCCGACAAGATTTTGCGCGCAGTAGCCACCGCCTTCCATGTCAATGCCCCCAAAGGCGCGTTCATAGACAAGGTCCATGGTCACAAAGGGCTTGGGGTCAGACGGGTGCTCCGGCAACAGGCGGCCGGCACACCGCCAGTGCCGATCGCCAAAAACCCGAATGGTCTTTTTCACGTGTCCCACGCGGAGCATCACATGGACGACCTGCGCAGGCTGTCCACCTGGCGCATAAGCCTTTCCGACCAGCGCTATGTCAGCCCTAGGCTTAAAAGGAGCGATGTCTGATTCGAACTTCACGCTCCCCGTGCCCATAACATCATGGAACTCATCACAATAAGCCACGGGGATTTGCTCTGAGGCCACTGTGGCAGGCGCACCCGCTTGAATGTCAAACGTTCCTTTAACCACGACCATCAAGACCGGCCTGGCTTCAGGCCCTTCCAAGGGCAATGCTATGACTTCAAAGGGTGTGTTGTTTGAGATCTCCATGCTTTCTAATCAATCCATTCCCGCCAACACGGCAGTGAGTCTTCAAACATCTTCTAACTGGACTTGATAACTTCCGTCAAGGTAAAATCCCAGCAGCAGGTTTCCCCATCCTGCTTTTTCAAAGGCTTTTTCAACACCCTGCTAAGGCCCCTTTGGCCCAACATACATATTCTTAAAGCATTTGGTTTATGCCTGGATCATCCCCGTTGAACGTTGATTATGTCTAGCCTTATAGAGAACGCACTCGGCGATCTTTTCACGGACCTTGTCGCTGTAATGAAAAAAGTCCAAATCCAGGGTCGGATCGTGCTCAAGATATTCTTGGGCCTCCAGCGGATCAAGCTCAAACAAGTTGGGCTCGTCAGGAACGTATTTTGAGTCGAGCCACCACCCAGTAAAGCCGAACTTGGCGTGGTTCTGGTCATAGATGACCGTTCCGGGGAAGGGAACGAGAACTCCTCGATGGTTAAAGACATCCGTATTGTCGGCCAGGGCTCTCATGAGATCAATGGTGTTGTCCAACTCTTTGACACCTTCTTCCGGAAATCCGCACATGAAGTTTACGATGGTGGTCATGCCCTCGGCCTTGGCGGCCTTAACGGACTGCTTGACCTGATCCGGACGCTGCCCCTTTTTGATGGCCTTGAGGATATTCTCATCGCCA
Organism: Deltaproteobacteria bacterium; assembly: GCA_016930875.1. Classification (NCBI taxonomy): domain Bacteria; kingdom Pseudomonadati; phylum Myxococcota; class Myxococcia; species Deltaproteobacteria bacterium. The sequence goes on from JAFGFW010000205.1 coordinate 13,936, forward strand.
CTTTCAATGCCAAAGTTGATGGCCACACAACCGGCTTTTCGCATAAAAGCCAAATCATTAAATTTTACCATATTCGCTGGTGTGATACACGTCCAGGTGACTCCGCCTAAGGCGGGCTCAGCCAAGATAGCGTCACACAGCTCAGCAACCCGGGAACGGCTGGCTGTAAACGCGTCATCCCAGATCGGAAAGTGTGTCGTATGGTATTTCTCCCGAAGGTTTACCATCTCAGCCACCACGTTTGCGGCTGATCGCCATCGGTGCCAGCGGCCTGTAACGTAGTTTGCGCAAAAGGTACAGCGTGCCGGACAGCCACGGCTCGTGACCAGCCCGCCTGTAACAACCGTGGACGTGGGTGAATAGGCCTTTGCGTCAAAGCACGGATAGCTTTCAAAAGGAAATGGCAGCTCGTCAAGATTCTCTATAGGGCTTGCCGGCGTGCCCTGGATACCTTGACCATAGCAGCCGGCGACCTTGGGAGGCGCTTCTTTTGAACCGTCGTCCAACCATCGTGCCAATTCCACCACTGCCAATTCACCTTCACCAAGAACCGCAACGTCAAAGCCGAAACCGAGCACTTCATCAGGACAGACCGTGGCATGGGGCCCGCCTGCCACCAAAAGCCTTGTTGCGGGCCGAACTCTTTTGGCCAAACCGTATCCGTCAGCTGCATTTTGAGTGAAAAGAGTCATGCCGATCATATCAGGTGACCAGGATTCAGCCATGGTAACGGCATCCTCTTTGCTACCTGTGAACCGCGCAGCCGCCAGGTCCACACAACGCACCTCGTGGCCGTCTTTCAAGAGACTGGATGCCACGTATTGCTGCCCGATATATGGGGCGCCCATCTTCTGCGGAAGGCGGGGCATGATCAATAGGACTTTTGCCATGTGATTGGTCTATTGTTTTGATTGGTTATCTTCGTTCTATTGATTCTATTGGTTTCATTGGTTTGAGTTGTTCACATTGGCACTTTTTTTGTGAAAGTTTGAATGTCGGTCCTCCCCTGCAGGCGCTCGTTCGATCGTTTTTTGGCCGTGACAATGAGGCTGTGGGCAGTATTAAATACTCGCAGATCTGTGAGTCCCGTCCCTTTTACCCATTTGCAGACCTGATCTACGGAATAGACATGCCCGGCTTTGGTATAAAGCGCCATGTTAAGGGCGAAGTAGACGGAGACAGCCGGCCCGGAGCGGTCGGGCTGGACCCATAGATCCTTGACCACCAAACAGCCGCCCTGTCGAAGTGGTTGTGTTGCTGCAGCTATGAGTTTGGCACAATCTGATGGACCATAAAGGTGGAGCATATTGGCCAGAAGCACTACGTCGTACTGGACGGAAACCGGTTTGAATGCATCACGTGGTTCGAATCTAGCTCGGTTTGCGCGGTTCCTGAGCCGATAGCGCGCCATTTCCAAGACTTCCTCACGATCTACTAGTGTCGCCTTGGCGTCCCCGTGCATTTCGAGAAAAGCAGCAGAGTAGGCTCCGGAACCTGAACCAATGTCCAGAAGATGACCGGAGCTGATACCAGCGCACTCCCATAGCCGCCGCGCTGCGGGATACCCGATCTCAAATAAATGGTCGTGAAGCCGAACGTTGGTGTCGGGCATGTGTTCGCTGGATTCGATTTCACCCAAAGGTCGATCAGTCCTAATGACTTGGGCCAACCGTCCCCATCCGTATTCGGGTAGCACCGGTCCGCGCTCGGGCGTTCGCCTCGCCAAATAGGTGCCACCTTCTTGTTGGTACTCCAGTACACCCTCAAGTCTCAACACGTTAAGTAGGGCGCGCAACCGGTTTGGTTGAAGTCGCAGTTTTGCACAAAGCTGCTCGCAGTTCAGTGGACGGGTGAGGAGATCGAATATGCCTATGGCAATGGCTGCACGAATGGAAGCATTCCGGAAAAACGAGCGGTTCTGTTCGAATACGTCACAGAAAATATCCAAGGGATCGTTGTCTGCATTTTGAGTGGGTTTTTCATTGGCAAGGACATGGACCACTGTACCCATAAGCTCACATTAAAATTTCGACGCGCGCGACATCTGGTGCGTCAAGATCCTCAATAGGAACCAGGCCACGCCACACAAGATAGAAGCGCTCTTCAGCTGGCATAAGGCACAAGGTATCCAGATTCAGTCGTACATCCTCGAAAGTTGACCCTTCGAAGGATCTTGATACCGAGACCGTAGGACGTTTTCCTGGAAGCTGAAACTCAATCCGGTCGTCTGGCGTTAGGTGAATAAGCTCCATCTTTTCGTCGCCCTTCAAATAGCCTTCTACTTGTTGATCCCGCGGAGCCGCATTGAAGTAATCAAACTTGAAATCCAGGGGCCTTTCCGGGTACCGTTCTCTTTTCCATTTCTCATCGTATGTGCCCAAAAACGCAATCCGTTGCGACCAACCTTTCCCTATAAAACCAAAACCGACGGGCTTTGGTCTGTCCTTCCAGGACTTGATCAGGTTGTTCGGATCTTCTATGTTCGGCAATGGTTTGTTATCCAAAACCTCCTTTTTCGCCTTTTTACTAAACATACCGCGACCCACGGGGTTTTCAGCACAGTAGTCTCCCCACTTCATGTCCATGCCGCCAAAAGCATTTTCATAAATGAGATCCATCTCAGTAAATGGTTCCGGCTTCGAGGCTGTTATGTTTCCTAAGAGACCACCTGTCCGCCAATATCGGTTGCCAATTACACGGATGATCTTCTTAAGCTCTCCAACACGAAAACCCACGTCCAGCGCGTGGACGGCGGACCCTTTTGGCGCAAATGCCTTACCTACGATCACAACATCCGAGCGTGGCTTGAAAGTAGCCAGATCGTCCTCAAACACTGTGCTCCCGCCTTTCTCAGGATCCTGCAACTGATCCCCAAAAATGATGGGGTCTTGCTCGGCCGCAAGTGTGGCAGGTTCGTTGGCCTGCATGCGGAATGTGCCTTTTACTACCAAGGTCAATACAGGGTTGTCCGACGGTCCTCGGCCGGGGAGAGCAAAAAACTCCATGGGTGTGTCATTTTGAACTTTCATGTTTTACATCATCAAATGACCCGGCACTGAGATAATATCACCCATTATCACAGGTCCTACAGGCACATAGGGCGGCGCAAAAGTGGGCACCGGCCCTTTGCCCAATACCAGCATAACTTGCTGCATGGGAAGCCACACAAGAAAGGCCATACTGAAACCCGTTGCAATCGCATCAAACAACTCTTCGTGATGAAGGGCATCCTTCTCGCCCAAAGCATCACACATGGCTTGTTTCAAAGGAAAGGGCGTAAGTTCAGACATCATGGGTGAAGGACAGGCTATGAGCGGTGTAGGCACGTTTGGCATTGGTGGCGCTTGCGGTCCAGGGAATGCTGCAAAAGCAGGATACCAGGGCAAACCGGGAACCATAACGTTGTCCTGCCATTTTTTCCATTTGTCCTCAAGTGCATCGGCAACTGCAGCGCAATATTTCTTTTCCTGGTCCGTGGCGCCAACCATCATGGGAGCATTTTTTATGTTCGACCCGATCTTAGGCCCGTCAAGGCAACCCGGTGTGCCGAGAGCAGTGACGGCATTGATCATGATGTTCTTGAACTTCGCTTGCATCCTCCACATGTCTATGCTGAAGCCTATTGCAGGGCAAATCTTGTCAATAAATGAGGCAAATTGCTCACCTATGGTCTTGGCTGTGTCCACATGATACTTATTGAGGGATGCTTCTCTGAAAAGGTGCGGAGGGAGCGGGAGACTTGGGGGATTAACTAGTTCCTCTGGCTTGAATGCATTCTTATACTGGTCCCCCGGTTGCTTCCAGTCAATGGGAAGCTGCTTCATGTTGGCTATAAACGTCATTTTTGCTATAATACCCATTAACTGTGTATTTATCGGGGGCATGGTACTATTCCGATCTTAATATATTTTTGACTTGCAGGGAGACGGCTGCAAGTCAAAACCAAGTCTCTGTGGTTAAACGTGCAAACAATTATTCGCTCCCATTAACAGATTATCTTACGAGCCTTAATGAGATGGACCAGGAACACACTCCAGTGCCGCCCATGGTGTCTCAGCGCCCACGGCGCATTCATTAGCTCCTGCAACACCTCATATTTCAATCCCATTTTGGGAAACACGTTCCCTTCGAGAATGCTTCGAACCATGGCAGACCCATCCAATTCATCGCTCTCCAGCCATTCCGAAGGTTCACACAAATCAGCCCGCCACTCGTAGGGAGAACTTATGACCAGGCCTCCCCCTGGTTTCACCAAGGCATCCATCTGACCAATCAGCACAAGGGGCAGGCTCACGTTGTCCACCAAATTCAAACCAGCCACAAGATCGAAGGATTCTGCGCTAAAAGGCGGGTCCAAGACGTCAGCCACGAGAAACAAAACATTTTGGGCTGGTCGATATGAAGTCCGAATCTCTTCGAAGCAACGACCGTGCTTTTTCCGTTCGTAAGTGACCTTCTCGGTCTGCTGGAAGCGAGCTGCGGACGAGAGGGCCTTGAAGTTCAGGTCAATTCCAACAGCCAGGTTGCTGAAGCGGGCCAGCTCAAAGGTATAGCGCCCCACGGAACAGCCTAAATCGATTGAGTGGCAATACTCTGTCTCGCTTCCCGGTTGAGCCATTTCCACAACCGTTTGCCAGAAGGGTCGGCGATTTGCCAACGACCCAAAAGAGGCGGGAGCGTCATCAAGACCACCGTAATGCAAATCCATGTACGAACTCAGTAGACATCGCCGTTCATAAGACAAAGCCTTGCTCAGGCTCAGCCCCGCGAAATACTCTTGTATCGCAGGGGCATCACTTGCAATGACAGACAGTGTCGATTCTTCGGAACGCCACCACCCTTTCATATCCTTCAGGACAATGGGAACCCCATCCAGGACTGGATACTTGAAACGGCACTGCTCATGTGAACAAACCAGAAACCCTTCTGACACAAAATCCCCTTCACTCCGTAACACCTCTCCAAGTTCCAGGGGATATTGGACAATGCCCTCGGCGCCGACTTTTCGACACCGAGGGCAGATTAATTCGATTTGTTCTAAGAGTTTTTTCCGCAATCCCCGTCCTTCGAAGCGATTGAGCCATCTGTTACAACTGCCGAAATCAGTAACCTAGTTTCTCAAAATCTCCACGTCAACTGCGTCTTGTTTTCGGCCAGTCATCTCCTTGCTTCTTATGAGATCTTTCAATCCTATGAAAAAAATTTTTTCTTTCCCGTAACTTCCTGTTACCTTGTTTTCCCAGGCTTCACGAAAACCAACACCAGTTATCGAAGTAATGATATCTACTCGTACGGGTTCGTAACCCAATTGAATAATGTTGCCCTCTTCTACAAAATCTTGTTCAGACAGATCCAAGCTCCCGAATCCAAAATCATTGAGTGCCTGAACGATCCTTTTTCCATTCTCAACACTTGGCTCTATCAAGATGTCTATGTCTTTTGTGTATCTGGGTTTTCCATAGAATGCAATCGCATACGCTCCAACGATGCAGTATTTAACCTGATGTTTGTTTAATAATCCTAATAGCTCTTCGTAGTCCTTTTCTATGCGCATCACCAGCCTCTTGATTCATCTTGAAATATTGCTCTCGCAAAAACTGCATCTCATCCAGCCTTTCAGTTGCTGTCTGCGCCTTGCGATATTTATCATCGAATTCTTCTGCTTCAGAAAAAGAACCAGCCCTGTTTACCCAAATTCTCTTCTTCATTTCCTCAACCCTGCACTGCCACTTGTATAGCGACTGGAACCAACAAATTCTCCCTTCCGCATTTATATAGTTTCAAACCTCCAACCTATCGCCTCCAACAGCGCCAGCGGCGCTTCTCCCTCCAACCTCAAGCGAAGTGATCCTCAAACCTCAAACAGGCTTTGGCCCCTGGCCTCCAACCTTGAGCAGCGCCAGCAGCCCACCTGCCTCAAACCCCTAACGGGCTTCACCCCTATGCCCTATGCGCTTTGCCCTATTCTCACCCTCCCACGATTACGTCAGTGCTGCCCTCTATCAACTTACCCATTCCACCGCAATGCTGATCATCATCGCCCATGCGGTGGGCGGGCTTGTTGTTGATCAAGACCGTGGAGCTTCCTTTGGCAGCTTTCCACATATTGGGGCCGCAACACGGCGCATGAATCCCTATATCGTCCACACGCAGGGCCGGCCGAAAATTCACCAGCACGTCAGGCGAACCTTGAACAGCCGGGCCTATAACGGGATGCGGGCAAGCAACGCAACCGTGGGCATCGGCTGCCGCCTGTGATTTGTCTCCAAGTCGTCCTTGTGGTGGCATCGGTCCTTCCTTATACTGATTTCACAAACTCCATTTATACAGAAAATTATTGAGACAACATCCGAACCTCTGACCTAGACCTAAGGTACTCCCTTGGCACCTAGTCTGGTTGAGGACTGTTTGTTGCAAATAGGTTTTCACCTGTTGTTGCATCAACGACATTGCGCATGTGGTTGCGCTGCCACACAGGGATTGAATCTGCATATCGACCATGAGCCGATATCGGCGGGAGACCACGCAACGTAATTGCCCATACGGATCGAGGCCTCGATCCCATTCTTGAATGCATGACATAGACACCATGGATTTCTTTAGCGAAGAAGGGGCTTCCAATGCCTTTGGACAGCACGGTGTCAAGGGCATCCAGGAAAAGCACCTTAGGGTCATCTTCAGGATGTTTGTGGTAAATTTCCTCTTCTGCACGGAGTTGCGCTTCAGCCGTCGCCCCAGACGGTTGGGGACGCATATCTGGGTCTTTGCCGTCAAATACGGACTGAATGCTTAACAATTGACCTGTACTCTCATCAATAAAGACAAAAAACGTGCGGGAATATTGGTCTTGGAAACCCGGAATCGCAGATTTTAGTCTCAATCCAACACCATCGAACTCGACCTGCCACGCTTGTCTTCCAATGATGTCCTGCCACAGAAACGGGGTCTTATCTTCTCTCACAGTTACAAGTTCTACTGAGGTCACACCTGAATAGATGAATAGTTGTCTGTCACTCTCATGAACGGTATAGGTCTTTGCATATTCGCTATCGGTTATCAGCCACCAACCTTCTTCCTTTTCCGTCGACTTCCTCTGAACAGTTATTGCCAAAGAAAGTGGTATTTCGTGAGCCTCGAACTGCTCGCGTAATGGTGTTGAGATGAGACTACTATCCAGTGCATCTTTTAATACTGAATCAACACTGAACAATAGAGGACCTCGCAGTTCGTCAAACCGTGTTAGCGCAATTGCTCTAGCAATCGCACTTGCTTTGTCTGTGACTCGCTTTACCATTATCTTTCCCTCTCCTTTTGTGTTATGAGTGCACTGGAGAAATATGATTGCCGTGAAGCTACACAGCAGGATAATTCGTAAGCAATTATGTACTGTTCTCATACATCCATTGTCGAAATTAAGAACGAGGTTAAGAATTCGCCATATTTCAGGTCATCAAAGGATGCAGTTTTTCGGTAAGCCTCAGCAGAATGAGACTTGCCAGCGGCTTTGAACTGATTTAAGACCCACCTTTTTAGGGGAGTGGATTCTTGTCCCAGATGTTAAATTCTGTGTCGCTTACTCGCTCCACGCCCCACTCGCTTGCATCACTGGTTATCATATCTCCTACCGTGAATCCAGTGTCCTGATATGCACCTCCATCACATTGGTACTGACAATCTGTAAAGCTACATTTACTGTCCGTAGTCCCCGGCATATCGTCCTCTTTATTATAAATTTCTCCTACCCATTGTGCTACCGTTCCAGTCTTGTTTTTCCATCCGTTGTCAGAGAATGTCTGCCATTCTGTCCCGTCATACGAGAATGTCCATTTCCCGGTCGATTTATCGAGGTCACACTGATACGTATGGGTAGCCCCCTCGGCAGGCGCATTACTGTTATCATAGTTGACCTTGTATCCCGAGCCGTTCATTTCTGCGTAACGGTATGTCTTGATAGCCGTCGAGCCACCATTGCGTTCCCGTCCATAGCCCGTTTGCGCCCATATCATCGAGGCTCCTGCGTCATTCGTGATATTTGCATACACAACGTGATACGCATCCGTTGTGCTACAGCCTTCATCTTCGCAGCAGACCTTTCCGTATCGCGTTTTGATTTTGCCTTTTATACCAATCACGTCTGCAACAGATTCCTTGCCATAGGCATATTTTCGTCCGGCCGTACACGTACAAACCTTAATGTCTGTGTCATCAGTGCACGGCGTGCAGCCTTCTACGTTGTAAGTAACCGTGAGTATTGATTTACCAGCGGCAACCCCTTCAACACTGACCGTACTTTCAGTGCCTGACACAGTTGCAACTCCCGTATCACTGCTTTGCCAGTTGAAACTACCACCCCCCGGACTTCCTGTCGCTGTTACGTCCTTTGTTGTCCCTGCGCCACATATATTCAGCGGCTTCGGGCTCAGTGTCACCGTACAGGAAGCGCAGGACTGTCTGCGACTCCCGGCTCTCTGGGTATTACTTCCGGTTGACGTAGGGGAGCCTCCCGATTTGCACATAGTAAATCCTTTTTTTCACGGTAGAGCAATGCCACCGTTCCAGGTATGCCATCTCCCACCACTGGAAGAGGGACACCAAAGTCAGAGCCAATCCCTCAAAGAACAGGGCTACTGAGGGAGTACTTGTTCGCTTGCCGCCGGCAGGTCATCGAACTACCAACCTGACCACTTCCGGCTCAAACCACTACTTGGCATGGAGCCTTCAGGTGTGCACTTGTCATTCCCCAGGTCCGGTCAACCAGCGCTCCAGATATGCCATCGCCCCTTCGTAGAGACGATCCACTCTTTTGTTTTGATCTTCGATGTCCTTATCTTTTAAGATCTCCGCTACCCAAGGAAATTGCGGATCTGTAGCAAAGCCGCTGCCCAACATGAACATCATGCCGATATAGATTACAAAGCCACGCTGGATGGTGATCCCATGGTTTGTTGCAGACTCGATGCCGCGTTGGATCAACTGACGAACACAGTTTTTACCCATATATTCGCACTTCTGTGGAAAAATCTTGTTGAGTAGCTTTACCATATGATTCTCAAAGTTGCCGGCGTCTGATTCCGGCAAAGCCTCGATACGTTCTTGCCGCATTTTGAGCAGCGCCGCATCAATATGTTCATTGTTACCACCTGCCACATAATCAAGATATTGCGTCGCTCTGTCAGAGAGGCGATCAATTCTCTCAGTCTCATCGAGTATGGTCTCGTCCGTGAGAACCTCTGCCGCCCACGGCAATTGCAAGTCCGTATCGAAGCCGCTGCCCAGCATGAACATCAGATTGATATAGAGGCTCACATTACGCTCGGTGGTCAGGCCATAACTTTTCGCTCGTTCGAAGCCTTGGCGGATGACGTTCCGGGCTGCAAATTCCCCTAACATACTATGCTGTTTGGGAAAGTGTTCGTTTAAATGTTCGAGTATACGATCTTCGAAATTACGGATTGCAGCTTGTTCGAAGACTTCCATTTGTTCCTTGGTAATCTTAAGCATCGTGCTCTCTACCAGGCAATTTTCTACGGGCTTTCAGCCAATAACCCGGCCTCCTGTTCTACCTGATACGTTGTTTGAAGATGCCGCCGACACAGGTGAACCCCATTTTCTTATAGAACCTCTCAGTTCGTTCTGTGTTGACGGTGGTTGAGGTGCTGAGACAAATCTCACAAGCCTCGTGTGCTATAGCCCAATTCCGAAAGGTCTGAATCAAACGCAAAGCAGCCGAACTGCCACGGTGTTTCCGATCGACGAACAGAAACATGTCACAAGCTACTTTTTTGTCGCAGAAAAAATAGTCGGTTATATAACCGCCCAACATGCCGACGAGGATATTGTCTTTTTCGGCGACTAATCCGCACTGTGTCTCAGTATCCTCAATATAGCCGACAATATGCCGGGAGACTTTTTCTCTATTAAATGGAAGGAAACCGTAAGCTCCTTCCGCGTGCATCCGGGCTCCCATCTCAGTGAGCATTTCCATATCCTCATATCCCATTCGTCGAATGATCACGTCAGACTCCGTCTCTGATGTGACAACTAGTCAAGATCACATGCTATTGTTTCATCTGACGAGGGACTAGCCGAGCTTAATCATATCTTCAGTCAACTTCGTTTCGACGAGTGAATATCCGATCAATGTATCACCGTCTTCTCCTTTCACGTAATACCGGTCTACAGGACCGAAAAGCGTAGAAAGCTGCTCATTGTCGCAGGTCGGCAGAAAGACATGAAGTACCCTTGGGTCATAATACCGAAAAAAAAGCGAAGTCGCGTCTTCGTCGTATACGATTAGAAAGCCTCGAAAGTGCTGCTTGAGCTGATCCAATGTAACAGACGATGCAACAAAGATTCCCCAGCTGTTTCCCCAGCCATTGTTTAGAAGCCATCGTGTGAAAGAATCATCCGGCTTGAGACTCACAAGATATGGTGCCACATGGGCTAAATCCCGAGCCTTGTCTCCTCGAAAAAGACAGACTGCGGGAACATTGGTCTCCAACACCTTTGAATAAATGCCATCGTTCCGCGCAGCATCCAATACGGCAAACACTTGAGGGGGTTTCTTCGTCTCGTCGATAGGCCGCCAAAGCTGATCGATAATTTTTTCGACGTGCGTACTTGCCATGAGTTCTAATTCCTTCTTTCACAGAGCCCGACCGGGCTCTAACCGGCTACGGTCAGTTCTCACACAACGGTTTTCCCGATTGCGAAGCCTGCTGAAGGGCTTGCGCTTGAGGCGTGTTTGACGGTGGAAAGGGTGTGAGATATACTTTTTCTCCCGTCTCGGCGACTCCTGCCTCCTGCGGCTCCTGCGGCGATTCCGGTGAACAGCCCGATCCGGAGCCGGCAGATCCGCCGCTGTTGATCTTTACCATCGTTCCTTGAATAGTCACTCCACCAGGTCCAATGTCCACAAAATTTCCGCCTGCTTTCAGGCTGACCTGCGTCCCTGCTTCTATGATCACCTTCATCCCGGCCTTGAGGTGAATCTCTTGTCCTGCATCCAACGCATGCTTCTGTCCTACCTTCTCCTGCATGTCACGCCCGGCTTCGATAGAAATTGTGCCATCGACCTTCTCGTTATGGTCACCTTTCACCGTCAAGTGCTTGTTAACTTCCACCTGTTCCAGCTTGTCGTTATACACAATCAGGTGGCTATCGTTGCCGATCCATTCGCGAAGGTCGTTCTTGACACGGATGTCCTGGTTCTTCTCTGCATGAATGAAAATGTCCTCCTCACCCTTTTTGTCCTCGAATCTAATCTCATTAAAACCGTCACCGTCCGGTGAAGAAAGACTTTTTATCGTGGATTTCGTCCTTTCCGTGGGAAGCTCATAGGGAGGCACGGCCTCGGCATTATGAACGCGGCCCGTGATGATGGGGCGGTCTGGATCTCCCTCCATAAAATCCACGATCACTTCGTGGCCTATCCGCGGGAGAAAAAACATCCCCCAGTTTTTTCCAGCCCAGTTTTGCGACACGCGGATCCAACAGGAACTTTTTTCATCGTATTTACCTTGCCGATCCCAGTGAAACTGTACCTTGACCCTGCCATGTTCGTCAGTGTAAATCTCCTCCCCGGACGGACCCGCCACAATGGCCGTCTGGACGCCCTCCACAACAGGCTTCGGTGTGTTTCTCTCCGGCCTAAAAGTTACTGAGGAAGGGATGGCGACAAAA
>JAFGFW010000206.1 GCA_016930875.1 Deltaproteobacteria bacterium
AAGGAGCCCTGGCCCGCTATGCTTACCACTCTTTATAAGGATCCGGAAAAGTATAAGGAGGTTTATTGGTCCAAAATTCCCGGGATGTATCTGGCCGGTGACATTGCCACAAAAGACGAAGACGGTTATTTCCGGTTCCAGGGTCGCTCTGATGATGTCCTCAACGTAGCCGGCCACCGGATTGGCACTGCCGAGATAGAAAGTGCCCTGGTCAGCCATAAGTACGTGGCAGAGGCGGCATGTATAGGTGTTCCGGACAAGGTTCGTGGAGAGGTGGCCAAGATTTTCGTCACGTTAAAGCAGGGTGTGGAAGAGGACGAAGACACCTTGGTAAATGACCTCAAAGCCCATGTCCGGAAGGTCCTGGGACCCATTGTGATCATCCGCGGGATAGAATTTACCGACAAACTGCCTAAGACCAGGAGCGGCAAGATCATGCGCCGGGTCCTTAAGGCCAGGGAATTAGGATTAAAAGAAGGCGATCTGTCGACCCTTGATGACTAAGGGACGGTGTTGTCTACAATGGAGCTGCCACTGGATAAGGTTCTGGATTTCCTGACTACCAAATAAATTCCAGCTCTGCTTTTTCTCGAGAGGGCAATATTTGGCGGGATGGTTCTATGATAATCTTTACAAGAGCTCGGTCTTGTGGATCTGTCTTGCTGGCTGAAATCTCCAGATTCTCAGGATTCGGATGGCCACTCTTTTCCCAGAATAATGAAAAAGCCCTCTCAAGCCCTCTCTGAAGCTCCACTGGTTCAAGGTCCTTCTTGAAATGATCCTTGCACCACAAGATGAAGTGGGTAACTCTGGAGACAAAAGCCTGGTAGCTCAATGAACCGCTTGCAACCGTTGTTTCTGCCGGCATGAATGCCATGTCTTTACTCTGGGGGGCAACCAAGGGCATGATTCCTGCCCTGATGAACTGTTGAATCCTTTCCTCGGCAAGATAAGTCTCGGTGGCAAGTGGTCTGGTTGTGTCTTGCCTATTCAGGGCCAGGTCCTCAAGTCTTACCTCCTGCCATTCAGTAAATCGCGTGGGCCACCCTGTCTTGGCAAAACTCTGACTCATGAGGCAGCCCAGGGCCCACACCGGGCTGATCCAAAGGTGACGGGGCTCCTCAAAGCGAACCAGTCGAGGTGTATTATCCGGTCCGTAAGGATAGCGAGTCAAAAAACGGTTACAGGTGACCGCTAACCACCTTGCTGAATCAGTCTTTGCCAGACGGCGCCATTTGGCAAAGGCCGATTCGTCAAGATAATGGGGCAAGAAGGAGAGTTTTTTAAGGTCATCCCAGGTGTCGAGATACAAAAACTTCTGGGTGATCCATCCGACCGTTGGTGCAAGAACGGTTTCTGCAAACTGGGCGACTTTTTCAAGGAGTTCAAGGCTCTTTGGGGAATTATCAAAAGGAATATCAACAATGACCAGAGAGGGGAGATCCCGGATCAGTCTTGTTACCAATGTGTTCAAGGTTTCATCCAGGGTTTCAGGAGACACAGGGACTATTTCAAGCTCTATCTCTCCATTTATTCCCCCCTGCTTCAGGATCAACCTTGTCCCACGCCAGACGGCTTCGAGATCCCTGAATTCCTGATAAGAAAAAACATGGCTCACTATCCGTTGCAGCAAAGAATCGATCTGCGCAGTGAAGCTGTGCGTTTCAGCACGAGGAGTCGGACCTTCTTCCGGCAAAGCGACCATTTTCAAAATATCATCAACAGCGCTCGTGGAAGTCTTCCTTGGTTTTTGATGCTCAGTCTCTACCCGGATCGGGGGAAGGTCCGGCCATTGCCTGAGCCTGGCGCCAATTTCTTGTGCGGATACGCCTTTTGCCTTGGCTCCCTTGATGAATTCCTTGGCATCCAAGAGGTTCTTCAAAAAACTGTTGTTTTGAGCGAGTCCGTCGGGGTGGAAATCTTTCAAGCTTTTGCAGGTAAAGGTGAGGCCGCCGGCAGGGCAGAGATCTTTGGAAATGGGGACGTGAAATGACAGGTTCAGATCCTGCATAACCTGATCCAGATTTGTCTTATCAATTCGTATGGGGGCTTCAGACCAACAAGCATGTTGTTGCGGTGTAAAAGGCGCTAGGGCCAAAATCCTAAAAGGCATGGATGGGATTTGCATTGTTTCTCCGAAAAACGGGAACCAGGTTTAAATACGCTAGTCAAGAGGAACTTGCTCTAACGACGCAGGAACTTCTTGAACATGGCCTTGGCGCCCTTGAAACTCTTGTGTGTAGGCTCCTGTCGCGGAGGCATCTCCTCTTTGTCATGGGATGGAGACACGGGTTGTTCGGGCGCCGGTTCTTCGATTTCCGCCAGACGGCCCCCGCCCAGAAAGCGAAAGATCGGCCCTTGATGAGGACTGAAGGCCAAACTGTCATCAGGGTTTAGGGGTGCCTGAAGGTGAACGGGTTGCCCGTTGATAGAGAGCATCTTCTGCCCTGTGAGATCTTGCGCCCAGTATTGACCTTGACTAAAGAAGATCTGAGCATGGCGATCAAGGATTGCAGTATGGTCCAGAACAAAATCACATGCTGGGTTTTTCCCGATCGATACGGGAAGCTCTTTGAAAGAACGAAGGGTGGGGCCGTATTGGATGATGAGTGGCGCCTGAACCCTTTGAATTGCAATCTCCTCCGGTTCATACCTCCGGGGTTGGGGCTGTGCCTGGGGCACATGGGGCCTTTCATACGAGGGCATTTCAGGTGGCTTCGGAGGAGGACTTGCCAGTCGTAGATCTTGCATTTGAGGTTGTGGGACGCGCTCTATTTCGGGGGGCATACCCGGCGGAGAGACGCTCTGTATTTCCGGTTGGTCCTCCATAATCTTGGTCAGAAAGCTGACCTTTGGTCCGCCTTCGGCAAAGGTCAGGACATCCCCGTCTTTGAGATGGACTTCTTTGACTCTTTTTCCGTTTACAAATGTCCCGTTTGTACTCTGGTCAATCAGCTTAAAACGGTTGCCTTCTCTTGTGATTTCAGCATGGTTGCGAGAGATGATGGTCAGGTCCTTGGGGAAATGCACATGGCCCGAAGGATCACGTCCAATAGAGATCACCTGGTCGGAGAACTCCTGTATTTCGCCTTTCAGCGGTCCCTGTATATGAACAAGCTGAACAACTATTATGGGCGGGCTTTTCATTGATTAATATATATTATAACCTAAAATTGATTACTTGTGTCAAGAGAATAATTGGTCTTAATTTATCCAATTGGTTGTGGAATTCGTTTGATCTTGGGGCATTTTTTGGTTATAATTAATTTTTAATCGTAAATAGCATAAGTTCGCTATTTGACACAACAGGGAAACAGATGCCCCAGATTGCATATTTTGGCAAATCAGATGTTGGCCTGAAACGCGCCAATAATGAAGATGCTTTTCTCCTAAGACCTGATCTGGGTTTTTGCCTTGTGGCAGACGGCATGGGTGGCGCAGCGGCCGGAGAACTAGCGAGTGGTATTTTCACCGAAACTGCATTGGAAGTTTTTTCAAAGACCGTGAGCCGACGTGAAAAAGAAACCCTCGATCTTGTTCAAAAGGCCTTTGCTTGGGCTAACGAGAGGGTTCTGGATCATGTAAAGGACAACCCTGAACACAACGGAATGGGATGTACGGCTGAATTGATAGCATTTTTCAACGATGGCTTTGTTCTTGGTCACATGGGAGACAGTCGAACCTATCTTTTTAGAAATGGGCAACTGAAGCAACTGAGCAAGGATCATTCCTTTGTCCAAGATCAGGTGGACCAGGGCTTGATTTCTCAGGCCGAAGCCAGAAACCATCCAATGCGTAACATTGTTCTCAGAGCTGTTGGTGTCAAAGAGAGTCTGGCCCTTGACCTCGTAAGAGGAAAAGCCACACCCGGCGACCTGTTTCTGCTTTGCTCGGACGGTCTTACAGACATGATCGATGACACCCTTATTGAGGACGTCCTGTTTCCGAAAAGCGCTTTGTCTCAAAAGGTGGAAAGACTCATTGAGCTGGCCAAATCTGCTGGAGGTTTCGATAATATTACGGTAGTTCTTGCAGATGTAACCTAAAAAAGGTTGCAAATAGGTCTCGATTTCAACTACGATATAAATATGGGATGACAGAGTGTCTGGAGGAGATGTCACGCCCGATAAAGTGGCTAAGCTGTAGGTAGCAGTCGTTTTTTCCGGCAAATTTCCTTTCCTTGACCGTGGCCTTGGTCCTACAGCAAGGGCCCCTGTCGTCCCATTTCCTCAGACTTGCAGCTTTGCAAGCCTTCATCTAAGAGTGCCTTGCTTTTTGTGCAGAAACCGTCCCCAGAAAAAATCGATTTCGTGATGGGCGAAGGAGAAGTCCTTAGCGAGCTTGACTCAAGCAAATAGGTGTGGCAAGTATGCTCCAATAAGATCGCGAAGCGATTTTATCAATGGAGGGGCCAAATGACTCCCGAGCGGCTGAAATCCTGGGTCATTTAATTATAGAAACTGTAAAAGAAGAGGATCTGACATTGTTGGAAGAAAATTAAGTGGAAATCCATTCTTCCGTTCGCAAGATTCAAGTAATCGATTGACCCGGGCCATAAGATATCTCAAAGAACAGGGTATTGCATTTGAAGTGGCAGAATATGACCACCTCCACAAAGGTGCGCTATTTGCCTCTCAGGCCCTTGGGATTCCTGTCGAAAGAACCATCAAAACTCTAGTGGTCGAAGTTTCCAAGAAAGGCTATCTTGTGGTTCTCATGCCGGGAAGCAAGAGTATCTCTTTTAAGAAGCTTGCCAAGATCCGAGGAGTAAAAAGAGCTGCCATGGTCAACACGGCCATGGCAGAGCGTTTGACCGGTTACCTGGTAGGAGGCATTAGCCCCTTTGGAATGAAACAACGCCTGCCCGTGGTGATTGACGCAGGACTGCTGGCCTTTGATAAAGTGGCCATCAACGGGGGAAAGAGAGGGGTCATGCTGATCATGGCCCCGTTGGACATAATAATGACTACTGGGGCTGAGGACATCGAGTTGTGAAATCGCGAAAGCGATTTCATTGTGGAGAAACGGCCATGAAAGTTCCGCTGTTGGATTTAACAGCCCAATATAAAAAGATAAAAGACGACGTTCTTAAAGCGACACTTGAAGTTTATGAGAGCCAGCGTTTCATACTGGGGCCAAAGGTCAAAGAGCTTGAACAAGGCATTGCCCAGTATTGCCGGTGTAAATATGGAGTTGGCGTATCCTCGGGAACTGATGCCCTTTTGATTTCCCTGATGGCTGCAGGTATTGGCCCAGGGGATGAGGTGGTGACCACGCCGTACACTTTTTTTGCCACAGTGGGTTCTATTGTTCGCGTGGGCGCTGTGCCGGTTTTTGCAGACATTGAAAAAGACACATACAATATGGACCCACGATCACTTAAGGGCAGGATTACAAAACGAACTAAAGCAATAATTCCTGTCCATCTGTTCGGGCAATGTTGTGATATGGGCCCGATTCTGGAACTTGCGCGTAAGCACGATCTTGTGGTTATCGAAGACGCAGCACAGGCAATAGGAGCGGAATACAAGGGTCAACGGGCAGGTTCTATGGGTGATTTGGGTTGCTTTTCGTTCTTTCCGTCGAAAAACCTGGGCGCCTTTGGCGACGGGGGCATGGTTACGACTTCTTCCGATTCCTTGTGCGAGAAGCTCAAAATAATCCGTGTGCACGGTTCAAGCCCCAAGTACTATCATAAGCACTTAGGTGGAAACTTTCGCTTGGACGCACTTCAGGCCGCTATCGTTTTGGTAAAGTTGCCATGTCTGGACGGGTGGACCACGTCACGTCAGGCCAATGCGCGAAGGTATTGCGAGCTTTTTGCCGATAAGGGGTTGGATGAGATCATCAGGATGCCCGCAGAAAAAAATGGCAGGCACATATATAATCAGTTTATCATCTCGGTTCCGGATCAAAGGGACGAACTCAGAGAGATGTTGTATGAAGCCGGAATAGGTACGGAGATATACTATCCGGTTCCCATGCACATGCAGCCTTGTTTTGAGGGCGTCTATGGCAAGAAAGGTGATTTTCCGATAGCAGAAGATGCTGCTCACAAAACCCTCGCTCTTCCTATCTATCCAGAATTGACCCATGAGCAGCAGGCGTATGTAGTTGAGAAGATTAGGTCATTTTATGCCTGACAGGGAAAATGAACTTGCTTTTTCCAGCGTGAGGGGTTAATATAAAAAAATTGTGGGGATGTAGCTCAGATGGGAGAGCGCGGCGTTCGCAATGCCGAGGTCAGGGGTTCGATCCCCCTCATCTCCACCAACCCCCTCTTTTTTGTTGGATACTTTCTAACCCGGACGAGCCGGAACCAAAAAGCGGAAACAAAATCTACCAACAAAAAATCTCGCCAAATACTGAAAAAGGGATCTACGAATCCAGCCAGAAGGGTATCCAAAATGCCCTTTCCGGTGAAGCCATGCAGAACCAGTCTTTACAATTGAATCCCATAAAGAGCCTTTGGGAAATCCTTGAAAACTCGATGATAGTTTCCTGGTACTCAATACTGCGCTTCCTTCCTACAGACGTGCTCAACGTAGCCACCGTACACACCGTAGGAGGCTGTAAGCTGACCTTTGCTTATGGCCGGAGAATTCGTCAACCAAAATAAGGAGCAGGAAACCTGAAAACACGAATATTGATCGTAGATGATGAGCAAGATTTCGTACAGGCATTGACAGAACGCCTGGCCATTCGCGATTTTCAGGTGGCTACGGCCTATAGCGGGGAGGAGGCTGTTAAAAAAGTGAAGGCCTACAACTATGATGTGGTCATTTTGGACGTGCTGATGCCTGGGATGGATGGGCTGGCGACCTTGCATGCCATCAAGGAAATAAAGCCCCTGACCGAAGTCATTATGTTGACCGGAAATGCCAGCGTTGAGACGGCCATCGAAGGAATGAAACAGGGCGCTCTGGATTTTCTCATGAAGCCCTGCGACCCCGAAAAGCTGCATGCCAAGATCAAGAAGGCGCAGGCGAGAAAGGCCGAACACGAAGAGCGCATCCGGGAAGCCAAGGTCCAGCTGCTGATTTCATCGCCTCGATCTGTTTTGAAAGATGATTGATCCAGGCTTATTTTTTTGCCTTGACGCAGGAGGTTTCTTATGCTAGCATTAAAATTTAGTCTCTAAAGGGGAAATCTTATCAACACCACTCACCAAGAAGGAGGCATCCAATGCATGTGCTTAAGAATGGACATTCGGTAATTGGCGTTTTTGTGCTGTTGTGTTTGGCAATTGCTTTTTTGGGATGCGCAACCACCTCGCAGATGCAGGCCCTTGAAGAAAAAACCCAGCAAGCCCTGGAGACGGCAGAGAAGGCCTTGAAGGATGCCCAGAGCGCCAAGGCGGGGGTTGAGGATTCGGCCAGATACAGTCGCGAGGCGGCGGCGGGTGCTCGAAGAGCGGAGGATGCAGCCTCTCGTGCTGAAAAAGCTGCCATAGCCTCAGAAGCCTCTGCCGACAGAGCCGAGCGGATGGCCAAGAAATCCGAGGACATCTTCAATCGGCTGACGGCAAAATAGATTTGTAGCACTCACGGATGGGACGGCATCACGACGCTTTTTTGTGCGCTCCGGACAGGTCCTTATGCTCCGTGGTGCCTGTGCAGGCGCGTAATACTTTCAACCGTGCGTACTACCTCATCATCGGAAAGCGGCGGGCGACACCGAACTATATTCCAGCATAACAGCAACTCCAAGGTAACATCCGGATCAACAGCATGCCCACGGGCAAAACCAGTTTTTTTCTCCCGCGTGCTCTGTGTTAACCCTGTGATCAATTTGGATGACCTTGGGTGATATACTCCTAACTTGTCCCGTAGCTTCCTTTTAAAGAAACGTATAACACCTGACAGATAACCTTTTCTTTGAAACCCTTGTCGCCTTTTTCGAGCAAAACAAGATCTTGATTTTCCCCGTCCATAACGGGCCCAATGAGTTTTCCTTTTTCGTCGAGCTGTTCAATCAAAGGAGGTGGAATCTCGTGGCATGCCGCTGTGATACAGATTCTCTCATAGGGAGACATCTGTGGATACCCTGTCCCCCCGTCTCCTTTGATAAGGACGATGTCATCATAACCTGCATTTTCGAGGTTATTCCTCCCAAACTCAAAGGTCAGCGGGTCGATTTCAATGCATACCACCAGACCATCTGAGCCAACGATTTCTCTGGCGAGGGCCGTGCCATAGCCGGACCCCAGACCGACCTCGAGAAATCTATGGCCTTTATCCAAACCCAGGGGCTCATAAAAAAGGGGATAGCTGTGGGGACATGATATGGTCGAGTCTTTGCCTGGGAGGGGGAGGGGAACCTCAAGATAGGCATAATCCTTGTAATCAAGGGGTATGAAGTCTTCCCTTCTAACCCTTAACATGGCATCTCTTATACGCTCTGATCTGAGATATCCATGCCTGATGAGCCACCTCACCTTCTTTTCTCTTTCTTTCTTTAATACTTCGCTGCTCTTAACAGGCGCTTTTGGTGGCGGTACGATCCAGCCTCGCATTTTTCTAGACATCCTTTTTTGATCGCTTCAGCAAGGCCAGAAATCTGCTCGTGGATATTCTTTTTTGAACATCTAAGCTCTTTTAATGACGCAATAAAAGACTCAAGAGCCACCAGAGCGGTTCGAGATTTACCAATAACATGCAGATGATCCCTGAGAAGCCTGTATAATATTTCCAGATTGTTCTTACTCATAATGACATCCACAGATAAACCATAAGATATACGAGCAACGCAGCCAGGCGGGATGGACCTGCCTGCCGGCAGGCAGGTCGGCGCATCAAAATGTGAAGTTATTCTTAAGCGAGCCCTTAGTCCGTCGAGGCGCCTCCCGTGGCCCTCCTGCTTTCATCACTCTACTTGCAAAAAAGTCGAATTCGTACGCCAAGAGACTCGACAAGCCCTATACACTAATGGTTGTCGGCAATCTAATGAGTATTGGAAATGCCGAATTTCCCAGTGGATCGAGAAGCAGTTTACCTCCATGGTCAGAAATTATCTTGTGAGCTATGTTTAAAAAAAGTCCAAGACTCCAGGGCTTGTCCTGTAAAGCAGGATCAAAGACTTCAGATAAATGGCTATTCCTATCGAATTCCCCAATGACAATTTCGAGTTCGTTCCCGGCATACTGAATGACTATTTCCAATTCTGAGCCTTTAGGAACGCCTGGTAGCATTTCCTTAAAGATCATGGCAACGGCCCTCTTGAAAAGATTCCCATCAAGGGGGACCATAACACGAGAAGTATTGACAATAAGGCGAGGGACCCGACCGCTTTCTGGTGATTTCCAGTTTTGACTATCGATCACCTCCTGAACAAGATGATCAACTCTCTCTAGCGTCTTGTGGGGTGGAGGCAATTGCACAAAATAATCCACCTCTTTTAGAACTCCTTCTACCCTTTCCACAAGATTCATAATCATCTGAAATTTAGCATCGTCTGGACGCTCTGACCCTGATTGGGCAATTCTTCTCGCCAATCCCCCTATGGCCATGAGAGGGTTTCTGATTTCATGGGCCATTGCCTGAGCCAAGCGGACATAAGCCGCTTTCCGCTCCATATCAATCAAGCGTACTTCTGTCTCCCGCAGGGAATCCATGGCGCTGGCGTAAAGATTCTTTAGTTCGGACCAGAGACGAGCATTCTCGATAAGCGGCCCAAGCATGAAGGCTATTGTTGTCAAGAACTCCAGATCGTCTTGCGTGTAAGCGCCTGCAATATTGCGATCTAAATAAATAAGACCATGGATTTGACTATGATAGATGAGAGGAACACACAGAGCAGACCTAATGCGCAGGGCGATGACGCTCTCTTGTTCCTTTAAAGAAGCCTCACTCAGCGCATCCTCTAGAAGCAACGATTCCCCATTCTTGAATAACCGGTTCACAATGGTCCTGCTGAGTGGAACGGATTCCGGAGCAGAGTCTACTAGTATTGGCCTAAGGGTCCCGTCTTCTTGAAACAGGGCGAGATAGTTCCGATCCTGTTTGAAAATGTCCTTTAATCTCGAGAAGATTTTATCTCCCAAGACCCTCAGATCTTGGTTTTCAGATAACTCGGAGGTAATTTCGTAGATCAATCTTAGCTTTTCCTGATCCAGTTTCCGTCCAGCTTTGGAGTCAAGAGAATGCAACACAAGGGTTTGTTCCGCGAAGTCCTCCTTTGCTTGGGCCACCGAAAGCCTTGTCTGGCCCAATTGCAAGCAATCTCCCGGGTTCAGGCGGGCCTTTTTTGTTATTTTCTTGTCGTTCACATAAACCCCGTTAGCACTTTGAAGATCTTCAATCCATATCTGCTCATTCATGTGAAAAATGAGGGCATGGCGTTGCGAAACGCTGAGATCGGGGAATCTCAGGTTGGTTTCATGGCCGCGCCCCACAACACAGGGCAGGTCTATTTCATAACTTTTCCCAGAACCCAATTCTTGAAGCACAATACGTTTTGTCATGCCAGTCTTGGTGATTTTGGTCATAAGCATTCGCTTTTCATCGATAAGCATTCGGTTTTTAGCAGTGCGTTAGTTGTGAATTTCATGCTTTTTCTGACAGAAAATTTTGAAGACAATCACGCCTCTTCGTGCCTTCGTGGTGATCTTGTTTTTTTGGTTCCGGCTTGGCCGGGTTAGGGGATTAGTGTAGGTAGAAATCATGGATTGCTTTTTCAGTCATAGATTTCTTCAGTCATCAACCTCAATTGAGGCCAGACGTTCTTTCAACCTTTCGAAGGCCATTTGCCCGCTTTCCTTCCAAAAGAGTTGAGCTTGATAGGACTGATGGGGCCTAAAGGCATGCCTACACTCTTCAAGAGGCGTACCAACGATATTCAAGTTGTTGATGTCTCCTTCCCCCAGCCCGTCCTGGCTGCAAAAGTACAGGTAGCCAATGGACTGGGGATCAAACCCCATAAGATAAGCCGTCAATGTGTCAACGGCCACCCCATCTGTGCCGGCAATGGCAACATGCCAGTCTACGCTGTCTCCGGAGACAGGCCCGTTTCCCTCCATGGCTCTAAACCCGTCTAAGACACAGAGGTGGGGTGGGATGATGCGGACAAGCTGGTAAAGAAAAAGATGCACGTTTAGATAACCTTGGTGTAGTTTGACTTTGTCGCTGCCCGAGATCCTTGTGATACCGAGGCGACTCAACCCCTGAAACGAAAACAGTGGTTTTAGCCAGGAGGGAACAAGCTTCAGGAGTTGGTCGGAAACACCACCCACAAGGTTTGAAAGGTTAAAACCCATGTCTCGAATAAGACTTCCAACCACCATATTCTTAAGAGTCAGAGTCACTATGGCTGCATCGTGAGTCTTTGGAATTGTCAGAGAGATCCTGTGATCACTCTCCAATACTGTCTTTGCTATCCTAAAGGGCCAGGATCTTAGTTCTTGGTCGTACAGGGTAACGGTCTGGTAAGCATCCCTATTCAGATCCATAAGCTCAACGTCACCGTAAGTGTCAGCCAGCTCGACAAAGCCAAAATTCTCATAGCCTTTAGCGGTGTCAGAGGTTGCAGCCCCCTCGGCTATAGTCAGCGGATGGTCTGTGTGTTGACGGACAAAATCCACAACTGCCCTGGCAGCCTCTCGATGTGTGGCGGCGAACTGGACCTCAGTGGAAACAAAGTTAGGTTTCAGCACGTGCCGTGCCCCTGAAACCGCCTCTTTGCCCAAGAGGTTAAGCGCCTGGGCGATATTCTGGTACCGGTCAGTGCCCTTAACGAGTGCTACGGTAGGATGAGACATTAGAACAACTCCAGCAAAATGGTATGAATCTACAACATAGTTGCTTCATACCAGGTTATGAAACAGAGGTAAACAGGACGGTGGCAGAATGGAAAGGTTATATTCTGCAAGCTCTTCACGAAGTCTTCACCGACTTTCGGCCATCATGATTTCAGTGCGCGGATGGTGAGTTGTCTCTTGGAAAGGGCAGGTTTGTTGAGGAAAAGCCGTGACAGCGATTGGATGCCTGAAAAGCGTGGGTTCTCAAATGATTACGCCTCATGGCAGCGGCCTTTGGCTAAGGGCTCGCTCAAAAATAACTTCACATTTTGATGCGCCGATCCATCTCGCCTGGCTGCGTTGCTCGTCCGAATAATCTTGACTGAATCCGGGAAGTCGAAATGCTAACTATCTGCAATAACACCGCATTCCAGAGAGAGTGTAGATTTCGTCATTCTGCCGCCGCAGGATTAGGATTCTCCGGATATAACTCTCATTTGTAGATCTTCATCCGAAAACCAAATTCCCCCGACACAACTTTCTGTCATATATCGCTGATCCGAGTTTGCTGGAGACTGCTTGTGGTTTCGTTATGACATCTTTTGTCCTACCTTCGCTGGTAGCCTCCCTGAACTTTTGTCAGGGATACTCCCCTCCGAAGAAGCACTTTGATGCACTTGGACTCGTGTCGCTGCCCGGACATGTCCAGCACTGGACACCCCACGGCTTCAAAGAAGCACTTTGATGCACTTGGACTCGTGTCGCTGCTGACACATCTGCAACGACTTCAATCTACGATATGAACCGACGTGGTACGGAACTGTATGCCCGGTGGTGTGGGAGAGTGGCAGCGCTTTTTTTGTCTTTGGGGTTTCTTGTGGACTGCGGCTGGCATACTTCGTGCATGTTAATACAGCATCGTGGAAGTCTGGGGTCGGTGGCAAACCTTCTCTCCACAACAAAAAAATAGATTGGGATGAGACCTGACCCCGACTCCGGATTTCCCGCCCTCAAACTGCCGGACACCCTTCCTCTGATCACCCGCAATTCTCTAACGGCTCAGGAGTTGAATGTCCCCACAACGAGCTGAAATAGTAGCGAAATTTTAGGTTGTTCGAAAAATACGCCTTTGCGAACGTATTTTGAACCGCAGAATATTGAATCCCGCGGACGCGCGAAATGCTGAAGCAAATGACAAAGAAGGAACTGGCAAATATTTGCCACTGAGAAAAAAATCTTGCCACTGAGAAGGAAATCCAGGGGTTACGCATTTGTTCCTTATTATGCCGAAGAAGGCAGGGATCTGTCATCACGCAAAGAGAAAGAAAACAACGATTCCCACCAGAGTGTGTACGATAATGCCGAATACGGTAAAGCCTAAAAGACCCCATATCCATGGGGATCTGTTCTTTGTCTTGGCAATATATCCGGTTGCTATACCCATAAGAAGACAGGTGCCAAGGATCTGCCATATGTCCATATCAGGATTTCCTCCGTCGCCCTAGGGCTTGTAAACCTCAAAGGATATCTCGCCCAATATCTTGCTTTCATAAAGGAGTTGAAAAACCCATTCTCCGGGGACTAACTCCCATTCATGGTCAAACCCGTAGCCGGTGCCGTAGACTTCACCTATCTCGTGTTCTTTTACATATTCATGGCCGTAAAGCAACCCGTCATTTCTCGGGTCTTTGAGGCCCGGATATATTTTTCTTATTCTTATGCGGACCTTTTCTTTTTTTGGAATTCCGTTGACCACATATCTAAACCCAAAGCGGGTTCCAAGGACAGCCGGTATCCT
The DNA here is from genome assembly GCA_016930875.1 of Deltaproteobacteria bacterium. Lineage (NCBI taxonomy): Bacteria > Pseudomonadati > Myxococcota > Myxococcia > Deltaproteobacteria bacterium. Next base: position 13,533 of record JAFGFW010000206.1, read on the forward strand.
GGTGGTTTCCTCCAAGAATCTTGTCTTTGTGACGATTCTTCGTCTACCCCCGGGCGAATGTGTAATATCTTCCATCTGCTGTATTTCAGCGCTGTACGTTCCGAACTTTGTGACATCCACACCCCATACTTCCACAGTCCCGGAGGCAAGTGAAGCGTCCGTCCACCAAGAAACGGCAAGTACCAGGGTGATAAGCCCATAGAGTCCCTTTTTCATTCTTGTGCCTGTTCGGGGTTAACCGCCAGGTAAGCATCGATGAATCTCTGGACCATCTTTTTAACCTTGCCCCGGATGCGGGGTATGCTATTGGTGATACCCAGATAGGAGGTTGACCAGGTGCGGGAAAGCGCTTGTGTGGCTGTGTCGCGGACAAGAACAACGTCCTGATTGAATTCAACGGTGACTTCAAAGGCGTAAAGGTCGAAGTCCAGAACGTCTGCCAAAGCGACGTCGCTGACAATACTCACTTCCACACAGCATACAGGTCCGCCCTTTGTTTTGACCCATTCCTTTTTAGAGAGCACCTTGATTCCAGCCATGCGAAGCTGTAGCTCCGTGTCTGCCTTTAAGACGGCTGTTGAGATTCCGTGCCCTTCAATCTCAGGGCTCAGTGTCTCGACTACCACATAGACGCCATGAAGACCGCCAAGGGTCGTTCGAGTGTATTGACTATTCTCGACTGCCGAAGCAAAGGAAACCGAACCTAAGGCTGCCAAGGACGACAAAACTACAAGTCCTAGAACAGTTGCCATACGATAATTTGGGGTCATGAGTTATTCCTCTTGATCCAGGCAGTCGAACAGTGGATATTTACTTTATAATTGAAGAATAATCAACCACCTTATTTTTGTTGACAGGAGCCGGGAATCTTTGTATGCATTCTAAAAGCTTTGCGGAAAGGTTTTTCCCCATGCCGAGAGTGTACAGGGCCGACTATCATTGTTACGCGAGCGTTGCTGTTGGCCCACGTCTTAGTTGAGCTTATACGTTTTTAAAGACAATCAGAAGCCGTGAGCCGAAAGGCTTGCGGCTTTTTTCGTATGAAAGGAGGTGAAGGGGTGATATTCGGGTTTTTGATAGCTACAAAACAGAATTTGATTGGAGGAGACTGCTATGAATAAGAGAAAAAACAGCTTGGTGATTGCGCTCTGGGTTGGCATTTTTGTGTTTTTGTCCGCAGCCTTAACGTTCTCCTATGCCAAGAAGGCCGAGGCAAAGGAACCTTACAAAGTGGGGGCCATCTTTTCGGTTACAGGCCGTGCCTCATTTCTAGGTGAACCCGAAAAAAAGACGGCCGAGATGATTGCCGAACGGATCAATGCGGCCGGCGGCATTAACGACCACCCGCTTGAATTGATCGTATATGACGATGAAGGTGACGCCACCAAGTGCAATGTGGCGATGAAGAAACTGATCAACCAGGACAAGGTAGCTGTGGTCATCGGCCCGTCAACCAGCGGCACATCACTGGCTATTGTGAGTGTTGCGGAAAGAGCCAAGATACCCATGATCTCGTGCGCTGCCAGCAAAAATATTGTTATGCCCGTGGAAAAGCGGCACTGGGTATTCAAGGTGGCCGGCTCGGATATTCACGTTTCACAACGGATCTTTGCCCACATGAAGAGCAAGGGGATCACCAAGGTGGCCATTATGACAGGCACCACCGGATTCGGGGCAAGCGGACGAGAAGAACTCCTTGCCTTTGCATCCCAATTTGGCATTAGTATTGTGGCAGACGAGCGGTATGGTCCCAAGGACTCGGACCTGACAGCTCAGTTGACCAAGATAAGGGGGACAGGTGCCCAGGCTATCGTGAACTGGTCTATCGGCCCCACGCAGGTCTTGGCCGTAAAGAACTGGCGAGCCCTTGGCATGAATAATCTGCCTCTCTATCAGAGCCACGGCTTTGGAAGCCACAAAAACATTGAGCTGTGTGGCAAGGACGCGGAAGGCGTGCTCTGTCCCCTGGCACGGGTCAATATCGGACGTCTTCTTCCTGACAGCCATGTCCAGAAAGAGGTCGTCATGAAATACACGGATGCCTATGAGAAAAAATACAAGGAACCCATATCCTCCTTTGGCGGACATGCCTGGGACTCCATAAACGTTGCTGTCAAGGCCTTGGAGACTGTAGGTCCGGATCGTGCTAAGATCCGCGATTTTATTGAGCAGTTGACCGGCTTTGTGGGGCAGCACGGTGTATTCAATTTCTCGGCCACCGACCACAACGGCCTGTCCAAAGATGACCTGGAGATGGTGGTTGTCAAAAACGGAGACTGGGCATTGGCGGATTAGTCGTATTATGGAAGGAATCTCTTTTTCAAGCCAGCTTATTCAGTACGCGATAACCGGTGTCACGGTCGGGAGCATCTACGCCCTGGTTGCCATTGGGTTTAACATCATTTACAACGTTACCGAAATCATCAACTTCGCCCAGGGGGAGTTTGTAATGCTCGGTGGGCTTTTTATGGTTTTCTTTGCCACCGTCATGCAGATCCCCCTTCTGCTGGCCTTTTTTCTTACTCTCACCGTGGTGATTGCCATTGGGGTCATGATGGAGCGGTTTGCCATCTTTCCTGCAAAGAACGCTTCGGTGCTCACCATGATCATCATAACCATTGCCTGTTCCATACTTCTGAAGGGGGCGGCCATGTATGGATGGGGCAAGGACCCCTTCATGCTAGCTCCGTTTTCTGATCGAAAGGCCTTTGTTTTCGTGGGGGCCGCGGTTTTTCCACAGTCCCTATGGATCCTGGGAACGACCCTTATCGTTGTTTTTCTCCTGACGTTTTTTTACAAGCGCACAAGGTTTGGCAGGGCAATGATCGCAAGCTCCGACAATCCGGATGCTGCTCAACTCATGGGGATTGACGTGAAGACTATGGTCATGGTCTCCTTTGGTTTAAGCGCGGCTGTGGGCGCTGTGGCGGGCATCGTGATTACGCCCATATCCTTAATGGAATATGACCGCGGGGCGCTTCTGGGCCTCAAAGGCTTTGGCGCCGCCGTCTTGGGAGGATTGGGTCATTTCTACGGAGCAGTGCTTGCGGGATTCATGGTGGGGCTCATGGAGTCGTTTTGTGCAGGGCTCATATCGTCGGGTTATAAAGACGCGGCAGCGCTAGTGGTCTTGCTCCTTGTATTGTTTCTAAGGCCAAGCGGTCTTTTTGGAAGCAAGGAAGTAATGAAGATGAAGGAATTCTGACAACCGATATGACCACCACTGCTGGCAAGAAAGACATTCGTGTTTTGATATGGCTTGTGGCTGGCATTGCGATTTTCCCGGCCCTGGTATTGAACGTCCCGAGTTTTAGACATTATGTTGACATCATGGTTTTTGTGGGGATATTTTCCCTGGTCAATATTGGCCTTAGTCTTGTAATGGGCTATACTGGGCAGGTGTCCCTGGGGCAGGCCGCGTTTTTTGGGCTGGGGGCCTATGTTTCCGGCATATTGACGGCCAAATTTGGATGGTCGCCGTGGGCTGCCATACCTGTCGGAGTGGTCCTGACAGGTATGGTGGCTTTTGTGGTGGGGGTTCCATCTCTGAAACTCAAGGGGCACTATCTGGCCATGGCCACCCTTGGCTTTGGAGTCATTCTTTATGTTGTGTTCAACGAAGAAGTTGCCCTGACCGGAGGCCCTTCAGGGCTTGCCGATATTCCGGGCATTGCGATTGGTCCATGGGAAATAGACACGTCGCTCAAATATTACTATTTGGTGTGGGCCTTTGTTTTTGCTGTTCTTCTTTTTTCAATCAACGTCATACATTCCAGGGTGGGCAGAGCCCTTCGCTCTATCCACGGCAGTGAGATAGCAGCCAATGCCATGGGGGTACCCACGTCATCCTACAAGACACGGATCTTTGTGATAAGCGCAGTTTATGCCTCTTTGGCAGGAGCCCTTTATACGCATTACATGACGTTTCTTAGCCCCAGTTCTTTTGACCTCTTCTGGTCGATTAAATTCCTCATGATGGTTGTCGTAGGGGGCATGTCGAGCATCTGGGGCGCGCTTCTGGGCACCTGCCTCCTGACATATCTCTCAAATGAATGGCTCCACATGTTTCACGATTTTGATGTCCTGATCTATGGCCTTGTGCTCCTTTTGATTATCATGTTTCTGCCAAAGGGACTTGTGAGCCTGGCGAGGAAAGGCTAGGAAAGGACGTCGTTAAGGCATAAGTTGTTACCTTTGCCTCAGTGATTCACTCATTCCTGAATTCCGTTATGAACTTCTTTAAGATGTTGCGCGCTGATTCATCAGTTTCAATGAACTGAATTCCTGTCAAGAACCTTCCGTCGTTACCTGTTTTATTGTGAATTACTTTCCCTTTTATGTCTATCAGTTCATTTTCCATGGCTATGACAAGCGACACTGTGTGCTGTGGATCGATAGGCGTATGCGTTTCCAACAGGATTCCGCCTTCACTGACATTTAAGGTTCTTCCTGCTCCCTGTGCCACTATCTCATCGTTTTCATCTATACAAAAATACGACAGAAGGTTCAGTGAACTGATTCTGGAATGCTTTCGCCTCTCTTTTTTATGCACATCTTTCACCCAAGTTAAGGGTTTGTCACAAAATTAGTATCGCAAGATTCGTAGGATGCTGAAAAGATTAGCTCTGTTCTTGTGTCGAAATGACACATTCGTTCAATCCGACTTTTTTCGAAATTTTCATAAACGATTTTTGGAGAGATGTCAATGGATAGCTTGGCTGGCTCAGGGCTGCGTCAAACTCAAATTATGAAAAAATCCATAAGGTACCTTGACGTGTTGCTCGCAGTGATTATATTTTAGTCTAGGTAACAAGCGTAACTGTTGATAATAACAGAGAAAGGAGGTTTCGGTTATGCGCGAATTATTACCCATTTTAAGACGAACTGGTTTGTGGGCTCGTCCACAAGGGGACCTGTTCGACCGATTTTTCGAGGATTTCAGGTTGCCGAGCCTGCTTCATGAGGAAAGGGAATGGGTTCCGGCATTTGACGTGTCTGAGACCCAAAAAGAGGTTATTGTTAAGGCTGAAGTCCCGGGAATGAACAAGAAAGACATCGACATTACTCTCTCAGATGGTTTGCTGACAGTAAAAGGCGAGAGAAAGCAGGAAGAGCAAGAGGAGAGTGAGAACTACCATCTGGTAGAAACTCGCTATGGCGCCTTTTCCAGAACTATGCGACTTCCATGTGAGGTTGATGCTGACAAGGTAGACGCAACTTACAGGGACGGGTTGCTGAAGATCAGACTCCCCAAGTCCCAAAGCGCCAGGGAAAGGAAAGTCGAGATCAAGAGCTAACAATCCATAGCCTCTAACGTGTGTCGGGCTTTTGCCCGACACACGTTTTTTTCTCAGAGAATTCAGAGTAGGTCTTTGTAAGCTCCTATGATCATTTGGGCGGCTGAATGGATCTCGGCCTCAGTGTTTTCCCTGCCAAGAGTCAACCGCAGGGCGCCGCGTCCTATCTCTTTTGTGACTCCCATGGCTGCCAGGACGTGCGAAAGACGCACGGAACGGTCGTGACAGGCCGCGCCTGTGGAAGCGCAGATTTCAGGTATGCAATCGAGCAGCCTTCCACCCTCCACGCGGGGCAGGGAAACGTTGAGCGTATTGGGCAGGCGGGCTTCTTGATGTCCATTCAGTGCAAGGTCTGGTATCGCTTTGACAAGAAGTCCATGAAGCAGGTCTCGAAGTTCGCGCAGGCGCTTTGCTTCTGTTGACATCCGCTCTCGGGCCAGAACACAGGCCTTTCCAAGGCCAACTGCAAACATCACATTTTCTGTGCCGGCCCTGCGCCCCGATTCCTGACCGGCTCCGTGCATGAACGGCTCTATCTTTAAGCCGTCCTTCATAAAAAGAGCGCCTACTCCTTTTGGCGCATACATCTTGTGACCTGCAAGAGAGAGAAAGTCCACGTTCAGTCTGGAGAGATCAATGGGGACCTTGCCCGCTGATTGAGCCGCGTCAGTATGAAAAAAGATGCCTGCCTTCTGTGCCAGAGCTCCGATCTCTTCAATGGGCTCTATTGTTCCGGTTTCGTTATTGGCATGCATGACGGAGATCAATACGGTCGTGGGCCGGACGGCTTCCTTGACTGTCGCAGGATCCACCAGTCCGGTTGAATCAACTGGCAGGAAAGTCACATCATAGCCATGATACATCAAGAAAAGGCAGGGATTTGTCACGGCCGGATGTTCTATAGCCGTGGTGATAATGTGGCGACCCTTCTCTAAAAGGCTGTGGGCTACGCCTTTGATCACCATATTGTTTGACTCAGTGCCGCCGCTTGTGAAAACGATCTCCTGCGGCAAGCAACTAATAAGTTCTGCCACCTGCGCTCTAGCTTTTTCCAGGTCCTCTTTGGCAAGGCGACCCAGGGCATGGCTGCTACTGGGGTTCCCGTACTTTTCTCCCCAGTATGGCTTCATGGCCTCTGCCACCTCCGGATCAACAGGGGTGGTTGCATTGTGGTCGAGGTAGATCATGGGTGTAAATGCCTAAAGAGAGCTAAAATGCCTTGTATACTGGAATTTAGATATAAGAGTTAGCATTTGAGGGTACGGGGGATGTCCCCAGCCCTCCAATATTACAAG
>JAFGFW010000207.1 GCA_016930875.1 Deltaproteobacteria bacterium
TCTTGCCTGGCTTCTTGTGGCCCGTTATGACGATGGCTATGTCAACGCGCCCGAAAAAATGGCCCAGGAAGTCGGCTATCCGAAAGATTGGTATGACAAGTCAGAATGGCCGAACGGTCCGACAACCTACAAAAAGCCGAGGACCAAATGATATAAGCAATTACAATAATAGGGTGATGGGTTCATATCTCCTTAAAAAGAATGCGAACTCGCACCCTATTAACTATTGACATATGTCAGAAATGGCGATAGGGAGCGAACAGATTCTATACAATATTTTCTTCAATGTACATGCTTTAACCTGATACAAACACGGAGGGATCATGGCTCGAGTGCTACAAGCCCTGTTTTTCGAAAAGAGAGACAGGGCTTTTTTGTGCGTAGCATGCCAGGGTTCTTTGACGGTTTCGGTTATGAAGATATTACAGATTACAATGAATAAAGATATTCCTGCTTATCCAGCTGACTCCAAAACAGAGGAAGGGGTGTAGGCATTGTTGCCAAAAAGGGGCATAAACACCAGGTATCTTGATGTGTTAGGTGAATTTAATATTCTGTTGGAAGGGTTATAATGTAAGAGAGGGCACGATGTACCTATCAAAAATAACTATTGAGAATTTTCGCTGTTTCGGTGAAGCAGATAATCGCTTTGAGTTATCCCTTAACCCTAAACTGACTGCATTGGTTGGTGAGAATGATACAGGTAAGACGGCCATAATTGATGCGTTGCGCTTCGTGCTGGGGACAACGGATCAGGAATGGTATCGGTTGGAAGATACCGACTTCTGTAACGAGGGGACCTCCCGCGAAATAAGGATCATCTGTAAATTCGAAGGCTTGAACGCACGGGACAAAAGGGCCTTTGTCGAATATCTGACCTACAACGAAGATGGAGAGACTGATCCTGTTTTTTATGTCAATTGGACGGCCGAGGATACAGGGGATGCACCGAAAGGTCGGCCCTACCGGCGAGTTGAGGTCCATTCCGGTAAAAACGGCGATGGCCCGAGCATTGATCCAAAAGCACGCGAATTATTACGAGCTACCTACCTGAGACCCCTGCGTAATGCCGATCAAGCTTTGTCTGCCGGTCGCGGTTCGCGGCTAGCTCAGGTTCTGCATCACACGGATCAGGTCAAGACTGAAGGAGTTGGATACGATCCTACCGGTAATATCGATCCGAAAAAACTCAACGTACTCGGTATTGGCGATCTTGCCAATTCTCTGCTTGAGAATCAAAAAGGGATTAAAAATACACGAACCGAGATCGACACGCATCTCGAAGGGCTTTCCCTCCGTTGGGACAGCCTCAAGAGCATTATCAAGGTAAGTGGTTCGACGTCTTCAGAAGACGTCCGCCTTCGGCAATTATTAGAGAAGCTCGACCTCATCCTTGGAGGTGCGGGTAAACTCGGCTTGGGTTCAAATAATCTGTTGTTCATTGCCTGCGAACTTCTTCTCTTAGGTCAAGAGGATGAGGGAAACAAGCTGCTGCTGATCGAAGAGCCAAGTGCCCATCTTCATGCACAACGGCAGTTGCAGGTAATGAGGTCATTGCAAGAACAGGCAAAGGAAAAGGGAATCCAGGTCATCATTACCACCCACAGCCCGAACCTTGCCTCGGCTATTGAACTGGACAACATAGTGATGGTTCGCAACGGGCGAGCCTTTTCACTGGCTGAGGGAGAAACGAACCTGGAGCCCTCGGACTACAAATTTCTTAAGCGCTTCCTTGATGTTACCAAGGCCAATCTGTTCTTCGCTCGCGGTGTCATGATCGTCGAGGGGGACGCGGAGAACATACTATTGCCCACGTTGGCGAACATACTCGGTTGTGATTTCACTGAACACGGCGTATCTATCGTGAACGTAGGTGGCGTGGGACTAAGACGTTATGCTCGTATCTTTCAACGCAAGTGCGTCACCGAGGATATGAAGCGACTGGAACAAAATGATCTGACCGATGACCAACTGGCATTGATCAAGAAAATTATTCATGAGAGTCAGCTCGATATCCCCGTCGCCTGCGTAACCGACATGGATGTTATGCCGGATTGTGCACCTGTCATTGTTGGAAAGATCAAAGAAGATGATGATTGGCCGGAGATGACAACGCGCCGATGGAAGGCAAAAAGAGATTTCGATGATAACGCTGCCTTGGCCCTACACCGTGACGCGAAGGATAAAAAAGCTAGCGGTCAATATGTCAAAAGCTTCATCTCTGATGAATGGACTTTGGAGTACGATCTGGCGCTCGGGCCGAAAAACGAGGATGACATTTTCCCCGGCGGCTTAGCCGAAGATGTCTTCATAGCAGCCTGCCTCGCCGAAAAAGATGACAGCATCAATAACCAAAAAACTACTTTTCCCGAGGTGGAGAAAACAGCAATCAAGGAATTCGGTGCCCTTAAGGTGGCAACGGAAGAAAAAGATAATTGTACCATGGAAGAAGTGCTCGCTGCGAAGATCTATGCAAAGTTTGCTAAGAATGGCGTGTCCAAACCAATAGCTGCGCAGTATCTGGCAGAACGACTGCAGTCAAAAAATAAAAGAGGTGAATTAACCTCCGATAATTTACGGGGGAGACTTCCAAAATATCTAGTCGCGGCCATCGACTACGTAACAGGGACTGGGACAAAAGATGAAAGTCCCAGTAAAGAGGTACTGGCCAGTGAATGACGACCTTCCGTTCGAACCATCTGAGATTACGAATGATGATATCTGTTGGGCAACAAGTCTTCTAAATCTTCCGACTAACGCATTCAAGGGAGAAGATGGGACTGACCCGCGTCAAGAGGTCCTCAAGACTTTGGCACCAATCGACGTTGCAGCCTGTCCTGGTAGTGGGAAAACCACGTTGTTGGTGGCGAAGTTGGCGGTCTTGGGAATAAAGTGGAAATACCGCACACGCGGGATCTGTGTAATATCCCATACCAACGCCGCACGCCACCAAATTGAAACCCGTCTCGGTCATACCACCGTAGGGCGGAGTTTGTTATCCTATCCACATTTTATTGGAACCATTCATGGGTTCGTGAATGAATTTCTTGCCTTACCATGGATAAGATCCAAAGGCTTTCAGATCAAGATGATTGATAGTGACATATGTCTTGAAAGACGTTGGAAGGCCTTACCATATGCAACTCGAAGTGGTCTTGAAAAAAATCACATCTCCAGTTCAATATTAGAGGTTAAATCTCCCGATTACTGTTTGGGCGAAGTGCGTTGGGGTAAAGGGAATATACTTGGAAAAGCAACAAGTACATACTGTGATATTCAAACGGTACAACAGCGTTCTATCAGTGAAGGTTATCATTGTTATGATGAAATGTTCATGTGGGCAGGGGAACTGATGGATAAGACCCCTGATGCTGTTCAGATTATACGTAGCCGCTTTCCCCTTCTGTTCATAGATGAAGCCCAGGATAACAGTGAAGATCAATCAAAGATTCTCCGCCGCATTTTCATGGATGGAGATGGAGCGGTTATCCGCCAACGTTTTGGTGATGAAAACCAGGCCATCTTCGATTTTCTTGGAGCCAAGGAAGCAACCACAGACAAGTTCCCAATTGACTCAATAAAGCAGGATCTGCCAAACAGCCATCGCTTCGGACAGGAAATCGCTAACCTGGTCGACCCTCTTGGAGTTATCCCCTTTCCTTGTGGCCTGAAAGGGCACGGTCCCAAGAAGAAGATTCTTGATTCTGGTGCACAAGAGGGGCGCCACACCATTTTTCTATTCGATGAGCATAGTATAGATAGGGTTCTGAATGCCTATGGAGAATTGCTCATCGACACTTTTTCTGAAGAAGAGTTGAATGAAGGATCGAGTAAAGGAAAGTTTGTGGCTGTCGGTCAAGTCCACAGAGATAAGGGAGATGATCATAAACCGCGCCATGTTGGTCATTACTGGCCAGACTACGATCCAGAACTATCGATAAGCGAACCAAAGCCGCATACTTTCGTGCAGTATGTCTTCGCCGGACAAGGAAAGTCAGAAACAACCGGTGAAAGCTATTGGGCTGTCGAAAAAATCGCTGAAGGAATTCTGCGATTAGTTAGGATGGTAGAAGACGGGGCAACTCATTCACAACGCAGATACAGTCACCGGTATGTATTGAATCTTTTGGAAAAACATATCGATGTGCGAGAGCTCTACATAGAGCTTATCACCAAATTCTCTGTAGAGAGATTTATCCCAACAGAAGAGACATGGAATGGGCATTGGAGAGGCCTTGTGCATGACATCGCAAAGACTATCGCCGGTACATCCCAGTTTAATTCGGAAGCAATCAGCTTCCTGTCATGGAAAGATGTGCCTGGTGATTCCGTGACGCCACCAATTGCCCAAAAAAGCCGTGACAACATCTATCATTTTTCCAAGAACGGAAAGAACGTTGTTATTCGCGTTGGATCAGTACACTCGGTTAAGGGTGAGACACACATGTCCACACTGGTTCTAGAGACATTCTGGCAAGACAATAGAAGTCGACACAATCTTGAACTGCTCTTGCCTTGGTTGTGCAAGAGTAGTTTTGGGGGGCAAGGTAAAGGGGTACAACAGCAATATCGTCTCAAGCTTCATTATGTAGCAATGACCCGCCCGACCCACCTCCTTTGCTTGGCGATGAAACAGAGCACGTTTAAGGATAGCATGGGCAATATAGACCAGCAGATGGCAGAAAATCTTAAAAGTTGCGGTTGGCAGGTTCAACCGATATTATCCTCTTGATTTTTTTTACCATAAGGAATTTATGAAAATACTACACACATCCGACTGGCACATTGGCCGTGCCCTCAATGGCCGCAAGCGATATGGGGAGTTCGAGGTATTCCTGCACTGGCTGGCAGACCTTATTGAACAAGAAGATATCGATGCCCTGCTTGTGGCAGGAGACGTGTTTGACAACAGCACTCCAAGCAATCGTGCACAGGAACTCTATTATCGGTTTCTCTGCTGTGTCGCGGCCTCTCCGAAACGCAATGTGGTGGTAACGGCAGGGAATCATGATTCACCGTCTTTCCTGAACGCGCCTAGAGAACTCCTGAAGTTCCTGAATGTCCATGTCGTGGGAAGCGCATCAGACGCTCCCGAGGACGAACTGATTGTGATTACCGGTTCTGATCAAGAGCCCCGTCTCATTGTCTGCGCCGTTCCGTATCTCAGAGACCGGGATATCCGCACGGCTGAAGCCGGGGAGAGTATTGAAGACAAGGACCGGAAGATCATTGAGGGAATCCGGGCTCATTACCGGATAGTCTGTGAAACGGCGCAGCAGCAGCGCGGACTGCTGAAAAAGCATATCCCGATTATCGCCATGGGGCATCTCTTTGCCGCCGGGGGCGAGACCGTTGACGGTGATGGGGTCCGTGAACTGTATATCGGCTCGCTGGCCCAGGTCAGAAGGGATGTATTCCCCGAATATGTCGACTACGTTGCCCTCGGGCATCTTCATATTCCTCAACGGGTTGGCGGTTCCGATGTCATACGCTATGCCGGGTCGCCGCTTCCCATCGGTTTCGGCGAGGCAGGGCAGGAAAAGAGCGTGGTCATGGTGGAGTTTTCAGATCATGCGCCCATGGTCGCCACGATCCCCATCCCCAAATTCCAGCCGTTGAGAACCTTGAGGGGAGACTGGAAGACCATTGCTCGAGGCATCGATCTTTTGAAATCCGAGGAAAGCACTGCCTGGCTGGAGATCGTCTATGATGGAGATGAGGTTGCCGGGAATCTGCGGGAGCAGCTGGATGAGGCAGTCGAGAAAACGGGCCTGGAGGTTCTCCGCGTTAAAAACAATCGTGTGCTGGAACGGGCTATGAGTGGGATAGATGCGGAAGAAACACTCGACGATCTGGACGTAACGGATGTGTTTATGCGCTGCCTGGAATCGCATGAAATACCGGAGGATCGGCGCTCGGCGCTTGTGAGTGCATTTCAGGAAATAATAGTAGCTCTGAACGAAGCGGACCCGATGGCTGAATAGGAGAACATTGCATGAGGATACTTGGTGTTCGGTTTAAGAATCTTAATTCTCTCATAGGGGAATGGAATATCGATTTCACCTACCCGGACTATTCGTTTAACGGCATATTCGCCATCACCGGCCCTACCGGTGCAGGAAAGACGACCATTATGGACGCTCTATGCCTCGGGCTTTACGGACGGACGCCCCGCCTTGACAAGGTTACGAAAAGCAGCAACGAGATCATGTCACGCCAGACAGGCGAATGCTTTGCGGAAGTGACATTCGAGACCCAGAAGGGCTGTTACCGCTGCCACTGGAGCCAGCACCGTGCTCGGAGAAGGTCTGATGGTGAGTTACAACAGGCAAAGCATGAAATAGCCGATGCAGAAAACGGGACAGTCCTGGAATCAAGAATAACCCAGGTTAATGAATTTATCGAGAAGGTCACGGGTATGGATTTTGAGCGTTTTACCCGTTCGATGCTGCTCGCCCAGGGCGGATTTGCAGCCTTTCTTCAGGCATCCCCCGATAAGCGAGCTCCTATCCTTGAGCAAATTACCGGCACCGAAATTTACAGTCATATATCCGTAAAAGTGCATGAACGCAGTAGAGAAGAACTTGAAAAGCTGGAGCTGCTACAGGCTGAACTGAAGGGAATTCAAGTATTAAGCGCGGAGGAAGAGAAGAACCTGCAGACGGACCTGAAGGAAAAACAGTCATATGAGTCGGAACGGAGTGTCCGCCTTGAATGCCTCCGAAAGGCTGCTGTCTGGCTTGAAACGGTGGCTGTGCTGGAAAAGGGGATCTGCGAACTGGACAAATACGCAGAGGATCTTGAGAAACGCTCGAAGATGTTCGAACCGGAAGGACTACGACTGGAAAAATCACGGAGGGCCCTTGGACTGGAGGGAGAGTACCGGGGAGTGACCGCGTTACGCGATCTGCAGAAAAATGAGACAAAGGAACTTCACGACACTCTCGTTGCACTGCCGCTTGCGGACAAGGTCTGTGAAGGTGGGGTGACTATCAAAAAGGCTGCTGAGGCCGGTCTCGAGGAGGAACGCAAACGGCAGCAATCCGAAGCGGATGTTATCAAAAAGGTCCGCGACCTTGATGCCAGGCTGAGCGAGCAGAAAAGGCAGATCAAGGAGAAGGATAAGTCGATATCATCGGCGGAGAAGCAGGGCAAAGCATATACCGTGACTATTGATACGGCGTCAAAGGCCCTGCAGAAATCACAGGATGGCTTGAACGTAATCCTCGACTACCAGGCAGCGCACGCTGGCGATGCCTTACTGGTGAACGACTTGGCTGCAATCTCCAGGGTATTTACCTCACTTCGAAACCGTGAAGAAAGGCATATCAAGATTCAAGAAACGCGTGCCACCGCTGCCAGAGGAAAAGAGGCTGCCATTGCCGCACACAAAACAATAGAGGCCGATCACGAGAAATCCCGCAAGGAATTCGAGAGGCAGCAGGGTGACCTGAAGGTACTGACAGAAAAGGCCGTCTCCGTCCTCAAGGGACGTGAACTCGGCCAGTGGCATAAGGAACAGAGTGCCCTAAAAGAACGTGAGGGTCTTCTGAGGCAGATAAGTGGCACCATTGAAAAGATGGGCAAGGCATCCGCAGCATTGGACAAGCTGAACACACGACAGGGAATATTAAAGGCCGGTCATGAGAAGCTTTCCGGTGAGATCAAAACCTGTACCGATAAAAAAGCGCTTTTGGAAGGAACTGTTGCAGCCATGGAAACACAGGTATCCCTCCTCTGCCGTATCCGTGACCTTGAGGAAGAAAGGACGCGACTTGAAGACGGCACGCCATGCCCGCTGTGCGGTGCCCTCGATCATCCCTATGCGCAAGGCAATGTCCCCGAATTGAACACCGCGGAAAAAGAATTGAAGGATGCAAAAGCTGACTTCAAACAAGTAGTTGAGAATTTGAGCAAGCTGGAAGCAGAGCAAGCCAAGATGCTGGCGGAAATCGGGTATGTTGAAAAAGAGAGAGACGAAAAGAAGGCTGCGCTGGACGCCGATGGTACACAATGCACCGACACCATGCTAAAACTGAATATCAAAGCGGCTCCTGAAGAACGAGCTGTGAAAGTACTTGAAGCGCTGGCAGATGCTCACACGAAGATAGCTGCAATATCAGGGATTATTGTTGCCGCTGAAGAAATAAACCGAAAGGAAAAGGCCGCACAAGATGCCCTGCAGAAATTAAGAATGCTCCTGGAAGGCCAGGGCACGGTCCTGCAGGACGCTAGGTATAACGTCGAGACGGCCGGTCATGAGCACGAGCGGCTGAGTAGGGAGGTCGAAGCCTTTGGTAAGGAGCTTGAGAAGGCCCGTGCATCTGCACTCAAGGATGTTGAACCCTTTGGTATCAGGCAGATCTCCTCAACCGATCTCGACACCATCTTGAAAGGGCTGACTGCGCGCAAAGACACCTGGCAGGCGAATGTGGGTGAGAAAACCGGTCTTGATAAAAAGATCAATGACATGGCAGCCGCTATTGATAAGGACAAGGCCCTCTTGGAAAAGCTCGAACATGATCTGAAGGAGAGCTGTGAGGGTCGTAAGGTTCTCAATCAGAAGTATGAGTCCCAGAGCGCTTCACGCCGCGAATTATATGGTGAGAAGAATCCCGACCAGGAGGAAAAACGACTGGTTCGTCAAGTGGATCAGGCAGGTAAGGTTTTAGAAGGTGCACGCGAAGAACACGCCAAGGTGGAAAAAGCGCTCAACTCCCTTAAAGAGAAGAGAGACGATCTGGAAAAAAAGACCCGCACGCGGGCAATTGACCTGGTACAAGTCGAAAAAAATCTGACGGACAGGATCAAAAAGGCCGGATTCGAAAACGAGAGCGACTATGTATCCGCGTTGCTTACCGAAAAAGAACGGGAAAGGCTTGGGGAACTAGAAAAGGACCTGATCAGGGAGAAAACTGAGATGGAGGCCCGCAGGAAGGATAAGACAGCAGCCTTGGCGGCGGAGCGGGAGAAACATCTGACGGATCAAACCGTGGAAACGGTCAAGAAAGATATAGACACCGTTGATTCGGACTTGAAGCTGGCAAGGATCGACATCGGCGGCATGATAAAGACCTTGAGTGAAAACGAAAAACTCCATGAAAGGCAGCAGGAACGTATCAAAAAAATCGATGCTCAAAAAACTGAATGCAACCGATGGGATGACCTGCATCTACTTATCGGTTCGGCCGACGGCAAGAAATTCAGGAATTTCGCACAGGGCCTGACATTCGAGATGATGACAACACAGGCCAACCGCCAACTCAGGAAAATGACCGACCGCTATCTGCTCATACGCGACGTATCACAACCGCTGGAACTGAATGTCATCGACAACTACCAGGCAGGGGAGATCAGATCGACGAAAAACCTCTCTGGCGGCGAAAGCTTTATCGTGAGCCTTGCGTTGGCCCTTGGTCTTTCTCAAATGGCCAGCCGCAACGTACGGGTGGATTCGCTCTTTCTCGATGAAGGATTCGGAACGCTCGACGACGACGCCCTCGAAACAGCTTTGGAAACTCTGGCGGGACTGCAGCAGGACGGCAAACTCATCGGTGTTATATCACATGTCACTGCACTCAAGGAGCGCATCGGCACACAAATAGAGGTGATCCCCGAAACAGGGGGCCGAAGCAGCTTGAGCGGCCCCGGATGCCGGAGGAATTAGAAAGGGAAGAAAATGGGGCCAAGGCTCCGTTTGACCTATAAAATAATCTCTAAAAAACCAGCAAGCAGACCCGCGCAGTAAGAAGACACATGGGGCAATAGTTATTTAGGGGATCAAGAGACGAGAGGAGGCAGTTGAGAGAATGATGACAAAAAAAGTTATCCTGGGAAAGACGGGTTTGGAAATCACGCGTCTCGGATTCGGCGGCATTCCGATTCAACGCGTCTCAGAAAA
>JAFGFW010000208.1 GCA_016930875.1 Deltaproteobacteria bacterium
ACTCAGCACTAAGTCCTGAGGGCTTCGACTGAGCTCAGCCGAAGTCTAAATAAATTCGTTATCGAATTTATGAATCGATGGACTTAGCTTCAGCTCAGCCCTATGATTCAAGTCGATCACTTATCCAAGTACTTTGGCACAATCCCGGCAGTTCAGGATATCTCCTTCCGAGTGGAAAAGGGCGAGATTGTCGGGTTTCTCGGACCCAACGGCGCAGGCAAAACCACAACTATCAGAATGCTGAATGGTTTTTTCCCGCCCACTTCCGGTTCGGCCTGCATCGACGGCCTGGATGTATTTGACAGGTCCCTTGAGATCCGAAAACGGCTTGGCTACCTTCCTGAAAACATCCCCCTCTACAGGGAGATGAAAACAGATGCCTATCTTGGTTTTGTGGCGGATGTGAAAGGTGTCCCGAGGAAAAAACTGCCAAAGGAGGTTGATCGGGTCACGGAGCGTTGCGGCCTGCACGAGGTCCGCAAGCACTTTGTGGGAAAACTCTCCAAGGGATTTCAACAAAGGGTCGGTATCGCCCAGGCGATCTTAAACGATCCTGACATTTTGATCCTTGACGAACCTACAATCGGACTGGACCCCAAACAGATCATAGAAATCCGTGAACTTATGAAAAGTTTTGCCGGATACAAGACCGTGATCCTCAGTAGTCACATCCTTCCGGAAGTGAGCATGATCTGTCAGAGGGTTGTGATCATAAATGAGGGGCGTATTGTGGCGGAAGACACCCCTGAAGGGTTGGCCGGCAAAGATTCAAGAAAGATCCGCCTCAAAGTCAAAGGGCCGCGGGCTGACGTCCTGGCACGGATTGAGGCATTGCCAGGCATTGCCGGGGCTTCTGTGAGGGATACATCGCCAGATCACACATTTCAGTATGATTTGGAGATGGAACCGGGCATGGATGTCCGTGATGCTATTGCAGAGTCGATCGTAGGGGGTGGGTGGTCGCTCCTTGAAATGAAGACCATCCGGCCGAGCCTGGAAGATATCTTTGTTCGCCTGGTAACTGAAGAGGAGTAGAACTGCCTGGATCCATGAGAAACTTTTATGCCATTTTACGGCGGGAGCTGTATGTCTATTTTTGTTCTCCCATCGCCTACGTGGTCACGACTATTTTTCTGGTGCTTTCCGGCTACCTTTTTTACAGCGCCTTTGCCTATTTCAGCATGATCAGCATGCAGGCCATGAGAATGCCGGGCATTGACGGAATCAATGTGACAGAAATGGTCCTGAACCCTATGTTCGCAAATATGAGCGTGATTATGCTCTTGATGATGCCGCTTCTGACCATGCGTCTTTTTGCCGAGGAGAAAAAGGCAGGGACCCTCGAACTGCTCCTGAGTTATCCCGTTCGGGAAACCGAGTTGCTCCTGGGAAAATTCGCTGCCTGCCTGGTCGTATTTTCCGTCATGCTTGTCCTCACATGGCTTTATCCGATTCTCCTATGGCTTTTTGCCAAACCGGATAGCGGGCCGATATTGTCCGGTTATCTCGGCCTCTTTCTTATGGGCGCTGCTTTTATCGCCCTCGGGCTTTTGGTTTCTTCACTTACGGAAAACCAGATCGTGGCCGCTGTCATCTCCTTTGGGGCGATCCTTATGTTCTGGCTTATCGGCTGGTCTGAGACCTTTGTTGGGCCTTCACTCGGAAAGGTCCTGTCTCACCTTTCGCTCCTTGACCACTTTGAGGGATTTGCAAGGGGTGTGATCGATTCTCGAGATGTGATCTATTATATCGACTTTTGCATTCTCTTTCTCTTTATGACCATGCGGTCTCTGGAGTCAAAGAAATGGCGAGGATAAACCCGACAAAGATCTTTTCCGCCCTGGGATACGGCGGGTTTATCATCATCGTGGCCGCGGCCGTAACCTACGGCATGATACCTGCTGCACAAAGCTACGTCTGGATCGGCTGGCTTGTCGGTCTTTTGTGTCTTGCTGCTTATGCGGCGGGAAATTTCAAAACAATCAGGGACTATTTCAGGATGCGATCAACCCGACACGGGGCCAATGCCTTTATCCTGGTCTTGCTCGTTTTAGGCATCCTGATCTTTGTGGAGGCGATTTCCGCCAGACACAGTGCGCGATTCGACATCACAGCCACCAAAAGGTTCACTCTTTCCGAACAGACGACAAAGATATTGAAAAACCTGGAAAAGCCGGTCCATGCCACGGCCTTTTACCAGGAGGGAGCGCCGGAGGCCCAAAGGACAAAAGACCTCCTGGACCAGTATGCCTACGGCTCCCCAGAGTTCTCCTTTGAGTTTGTCGACCCGGATCGTTTTCCGGGAAAGGCGAGACGATACAAGATCACGACCTACGGCACCGTGGTGGTGGAGACAGGGGCTCGTGAGGAAAAGATCACACTGGCTGACGAACAAAAACTCACCAATGCCCTGTTGCGTGTTATCCGCGATGAGGAAAAGGTCGTGTACTTTGTGACCGGACATGACGAAAAATCCATCGACAATCTCGGCAAGGACGGCTACAGCATTGCAAAGGAAGCCATAAAGAACCAGAATTACGCAGTCCGAGACATCCTTCTGATGCGGGCCCGTGAGGCGCCGGCAGACGCTTCCGTGCTCATCATTGCAGGGCCCCAAAAAGCCCTTTTCCCTGAAGAGATCTCAACCCTTGAGCAGTTTGTTGACCAGGGGGGGCATCTGTTGATCCTCATTGATCCTGAGACCGATACGGGCCTTGAATCATTTCTGAAATCCTACGGCATAGAGGTGGGACAAGACATCATTGTGGACAAACTGAGCAGGATCTTCGGGGCGGACTACCTGACCCCTGTTGTCTCCCAGTACGCTGGTTACCACGCCATCACAGAGGATTTTGAGTCTGCGTCTTTCTTTCCTATTGCAGTCTCTGTCAGCGTGGCAAAGGATGTGCCCTCGTATGTGCAAAACACGGAACTTGCCAAGACCGGGCCAAGCAGTTGGGCTGAGACCGACCTTGCAATGCTAAGAGAGGGCATGGCAACTTTTGACAAGGATAAGGATACGATGGGACCCATCCCGGTGGCTGTTGTCTCGACAATCAAGGAAAAAATCGAGGAAGCGGAAAAAGACCAGACAAAGAAAGCAGATGGAGACAAACCAGAAGAATCTAAAGAATCTGATGACAGAGAGGCTGGTCCGCGACCGGCCAGAATCGTTGTTTTTGGAGATTCCGACTTTGCGGGCAACGCATATCTGAATCTTTCCGGGAATCGGGATTTTTTTATGAACGCCCTTAGCTGGTTGGCCGAAGAAGAGGACCTCATTGCCATTCGTCCCAGGGAAGAGGTGAACCAGCCTGTAGTCCTTTCCCACACGCAAGGGCGTATCCTGTTCTGGACATCCGTCGTCTTGCTGCCTGGTGCGATCCCGCTCTTTGGTATTATCGTCTTGCGCAGGAGAAGGTCTGCATGAACTCGGGGATAAAGGCGCTTATTGCAACCGTGGAGCCCGAACTTTTTGAGAAGGTACGAAGATCGTCCGGATGAATCCGAGAAAGATAGCTATCCTTTCAGTTATTCTGCTCCTGCTGGGCGGATTTTACTATTTTTTCGAAGTCCGTCGGTCGGAAAGCCAGAAGGCAAAGGCCGAGATATCCAAAAAGGTGCTTAATATCGATGCTGAGCAGATTGAGCGGATAGGGCTTAAGAATTCCAAGGGTGCCCTGGCCCTTGAAAAAAGAGAGGAAGCGTGGTTTTTGGTCCAACCGATCACAACCCCGGCTGACACCTGGGCGGTTCAGGGAATCGTCGACACATGCGCAGGCGGAAGTTGGGAACGGGAAGTCACCCCTCTTCCCGAGGACGTGGCTGATTTTGGAATTGCCGAGCCTGAGATCGAGGTAACGCTGTCTGTCAAAGGGATTTCAGAACCGAAAAGGGTCCTTGTAGGAGCAGAAAACCCCGCGGGAAACATGCGCTATGTCAGGGTGAACCAGGAGGAGAGGCTACTGCTGGTCCGCGCCCATTTCATTGATGTTTTGGACAAGAACGCTGACGATCTCAGAGACAAGCGGATCATCCGATTCAAAGAAGACGCTGTTGCCAAGGCCGTGTGGCGTATTGACAACAAGAGCTTTGAGGCTGAGAGGAAGGAAAACAAATGGGCCTTGATGGAACCAGCCGCAGCCAAGATTGACCAAAGTCGAATCAACAGTTTGATCTGGCGCCTGCAAGGCCTGAAATTTAAGAAGATATTTGAAAAGCCGGACCATCCCTTTTCCTACTACGGCCTGGAAAAACCCTCTGGCGCCGCAAGGCTTATGGATCAAGAAGGAAAGTCTATTGCGAGCCTGATCTTTGGCGCGAGCAAAGGGCCCACGGCATCCTATTTTGCCAAGGCAGAAGGGAGCGATACGGTCTATGAGCTTCCCTGTGATTTTGTAAATGACCTGCCAAGGCCGGAAGAAACGGAATAGAAAAAGACCATGACGACAAAACGAGACTACTATGAGATCCTCGGTGTTGGCCGCAATGCCGATGATAATGAGATCAAGGCAAGCTATAGAAGACTGGCCCTAAAATACCACCCGGACCGCAATCCCGATAACAAGGAGGCCGAAGAAAAATTCAAGGAAGCTGCCGAGGCCTATGAGGTGCTCAGAGATTCCGAAAAAAGAAGTATCTACGACCAGTACGGCCATGAAGGTCTTCAGGGCACCGGGTTCTCTGGATTCCGAGGATTTGAGGACATATTCTCGAGCTTTGGCGACATATTTGATGATTTTTTCGGCTTCGGAGGAAGAAGGCGTTCCAAGACCGCCGCACGGCGGGGTGCGGACCTGCGCTACGATCTGAGCATCAGCTTTATGGACGCCGCCTTTGGGGTTGAAACCGAAATCGAGATTGAAAAACTGGAGACTTGTCCAACCTGTGAGGCGACGGGGTGCGAACCGGGGACATCTCCGGAGGATTGCCGGTATTGTGGCGGAAGCGGCCAGATAAGTCGGACTCAGGGTTTTTTTAGCATCAGGACCACCTGTCCACAATGCCGCGGCCAAGGCAGGACTATCCCTCATCCCTGTCAGGAATGCCGTGGGACGGGACAGGTCGAACGCAAGAAAAAGGTGTCCGTCAAGCTGCCCGCAGGAGTCGACACTGGTTCAAGGCTACGACTCACAGGAGAAGGCGAAAGCGGCGCTCTGGGCGGCCCCCCCGGTGATCTCTACATCTATGTCCACGTCGAGCCCCATGAATTTTTCAAGCGCAGCAACAATGACATAATCTGCCAGATTCCTATCTCCTTTATCCAGGCGGCGCTTGGAGACAAGATCGATGTCCCTACCCTGAACGGGAACAAGAAACTCAATATTCCAAAGGGGACCCAGCCGGGAGACGTGTTTCGATTCAGGGGCGAGGGGATTCCTTCGTTGAGAGGATACGGCAGGGGAGACCAGATCATTCAGGCTATGATCAAGACTCCAACCGGCCTGAGCAAGAAACAGGAAAAGCTCCTTCAGGAGTTTGCCAAACTGGAATCTGCCAAGCTGTCGAACAGGATCAAAAAGGTCTTCGGCCAGTAAGCCCCGGCATGTCTATTATAAGGGGGCAGATAGATAGGAAAAAAAGATATAGCGGGATTCTGGTAGCTATATAGGCGACTAATGCTCTGCCTGTGACGGATGATTTTATAGAGATGATGAAGGGTTACAGATGTTGTGGCGCGCGGGTGGAGCGACGGATTTTGTCACTTTTTTCCGAAACTAAGTGCAATTTTAGAAATAGGGTATTTGGAGCAAATTTGCAGTTAGATATAATCTGTGCGGCTTATGTCATGTTGTGATATTCGGGCAACATCTGGATTCCAGCCCGCTAGTAGATGTCTTCCCCATATGAAATACAGTCGGGTACGTGATGACCCACCAAAATCAAGCTTTTCATGGGGAGGAAAATCTGCTTGATATCCTAATGAGAGTCCTAATGCCGATATTAGGGGCTACCGGCCACAGGAAGGATGATATTTATATTTTTCCCGAATGCGTTTGGCTACGTATCTTTAGCAGAGACCAAAAGTATTGGCATCTTTCACATAGCCATTCTGTTCTGATGGATATCGAAACAGGATGGAGGCGTTTGACGACGCCGGAACCGGAAGGTTATATGTTCTGCCGGTATTTCCGTTGACCCAATGAAAATCAAGTGGATTCCCGCCTTTTTGCCTAGCCTGTCGTGTAGTCACCATTATTCAGCAAACACTTTCTTGACGAGCTCAGAAACCCTGGCTGCCGGATTTGTTCTAATTTTCTTCTCCTCCTGTCCTAACATGTAGAAAAGGCCGTCCAGCGATTTATCTGTTACATAGTGGTCAAGGTCCAGCGATTGTGCTCGCATAAAAGGTAAAGATGTGTATTTATCCATCATCTCTTTAAACGAACGCGTTACACCGACTTCATTCATGCTCGATAAAATAATGGGCTTGAAGGTCTCATATATCTTATCAGATGTCTTTGTCCTAAAATAATCAGTTGCGGCAGTATCGCCGCCCTTAAGAATACCTCTGGCATCTTCCAGTGTCATTTCCTTTATTGCAGAACCAAAGATGGATGCTGCCTCAGGACCGGCCCTTTCCGCTGCACGGTTCATGCTTAGGATAAAATCGTCAACCTGTTGTTGGTATCCGACTTTCCCAAGGACGTCTGCGACTTTCCGTATTTTTTCTGGCATGAGTATCTTAATAATCTCATTACCAAAATAGCCGTCAAATTGAGAGACTGATTTTACAGCGTTTTTTGTCCCGATGGAGAGCGCTTCCTTAAGACCAGATATAATCGTATTCTCATCCAGAGTTTCCTTAGTGGAAAGGCCGATACGGTCTTTAATCGTATCCAAAAAGCCTGCGTAGCTACCTGTGGTGGAAAACACAAGGCAAAGAATTATCACGAAAGACAATTTTCTCATTCTGTCACCCTCCTGTTAAGTGATGAAGAAACCAACAGCAGCAACCCCATTTATGTTATTCACTTATGAATGCCAATCTTTTCGGAAAGCCCTAGATTATTGTTTCCGGTGCCCTCTTCAAAGAAGGATTTATTTACCAAAGGGCAGCCCTTTGAACAGATCTTCAGCTTGTTTTCCAAGATCTTCCTTGACCTTCTCCTTTGGAGGAATCATCTTTTCAATGTCCTTTTTGTCGGGCACTGATTGGCCGATCAGACTTTTGAAGTCAGGTTGAAATTTGGGTTGGGTAAAAGAGCCGGTGATGTTGACCGGCACCATAACACCGGATCGTTGCTTGGTATCTCCCTGTCCAACCAGGGTGCCAACAAATTTCGGAACAACCTTCATGTTAAGGGTTTCCTTGGCTAAATCCGCCGTGCCGGTAGCCACCAATCGGAGCAGAGGAGAATTCAGCATACTCCCATCGGTTTTAAAGAGACCGTCTGTTATCGAAAACGGTATGAACAGCTCGGAAAAATCGGTTCGTGGCTTTTCACTGGGTTTGTCTGCCAAACCCAATTTTGCTTCAATGTTGCGTACCAGATTAGCCAAATCAATTCCAACAATAGCGCCGTCCTTGAAAGTTAAATTCCCTTTGCCGTTTAGCGTCCTGCGAATCACTTCCGGTTGATCGCCTTGCAGACGGATGTCGACATCGGCGTTGAGCGCCCCCTCGATTATTTCTTTCTGCAAAAGATCTTTGACCAACGGCCCCACTTGGGTTCCGTTCAATTCCAATTTCATTGCTGTTTGGGGAGTATTTTCTCTAACATCCAGCGTGCCATTAACATCCATACGGCCCTTGTACAAATCCAAAACGCAAGGCTCGAGACGGATGACACCGTTGCTAGCCGTTGTTTTCAATATGATGTTTTGCATACGTACGTCTTTAACTTTTAATTCACCGACCTCAATTTTTCCATCTAGTACCAGTTTACGTAAAGATGTATAGTCTGTTTTCTTCGAGGGCCCTCCGGAGCTTTTTCCTTTTTCAACGGGAGGTCTTTCATCTTTCACAGGGGCAGGTAGATATCGATCTAAGTCGATGCGATCCAGGTTTAAATCAAACTTAAGATCGGGTTTTTCAAAGTCTTTGGCACGAGCATGAAAGGCTATTTGACTGTCGTCCAGAGTCAATTTCCCATCCGAAACAGCAATGTCTTTCGGATTTCCCGATAATTTCAACGCCAAGGCAACCGTGTTAAACACTTTGGAATCTTTTGGCTCAAATGGCAGGGGCTTTTGGATTTTCTCCAATAATTGTCTGGGGGAAAACGATTCAATATTCATTGCCAGATTCATCTGGGGTGAACTGGCGGGATTTTCAATACGTCCTTTCACCTGTATGGTTATTGTTTCCATGAGTTTTATCACCAAATCCAGCGGTAAAGGGCCTTTTCCGATATCCCCCCCACTGGCCCGACCGAACCCCTGAGTGCCAAAGTATGTTCATCTGAAATAGCCCTCAAATCCACCTTAATCGGTTTATCCAAAGAAACATCGGCAAGGGTTAAATTAATATCTTTGACCTCCTTGCGTATATCTGTAGTGTGATCAACCCACAAAATTTTGCCGGCAGCAATGCTAAATTCTCCAACGGCTAATGTTTCGATGGGTAGCCCTTCAGAGGTTTTGGATTTTTCTTCTGGTGGTTGTTTTGGTTTGGTCGTCTTTTCTGTTTTGGTTTGACCCAACCCTTCCCAGTTTCCGCGACCGTCCTTTTGCCGTTCAAGTACTACTTGGGGACCTTTAATCACAAAACGCTTGATCTCAACGTTGCGTGATAGCAACGGTAACAGCTTAACCCGAACTTCAAATTCTTCCACAGAGACGAAATCTTTTTCTTTGAATTCTGGGGGATTCCCCAAGTGAAGGTCTGCCAGTGCCACTCCAACCCATGGGAACAAAGAAGGCTTTAGCTTGCCACCCAGCTTGAACGGACGGCCCGTGGCTTTTGTGACCTGAGCTTCAATTTGAGGTTTGTATTTTTCTACGTCAATCGTTAGCGGCACGATTATAATTGCCAAAAAGAGCAATAGTACAAGCCCGAGCCCAATAATCATTATCCATTTGATCGTTTTACTCATGGTATTTTCCCCTTTTCAAATTCTACCGATAAAGATCAGTCACCCCCTTTCGTGTTGATTGTTTGCCCACCGAGTGACCTTGTCGCACCAGAGAAAGCTTCTAGGTTACCGTGATCTCCAATTGGGTCCAACGACCACGTCACAGTGGCCATCGCATATGTTCTTTCAAACACCGTTATACCCCTGCGCTGACTTATTTTCTCGACTCGTCGCCTATAAATTGACCATCCGCTATACACCGGCTTCGAATTCGGTTTTCGGCATGGACTCGGGCACACACCTTTTCCACAAGAAAAAACCCCCGCAGGGCTGTGAGCTACCCCACGAGGGATCTCAAAACAACTGTCGACTTTATTTGAAAGGCTACACCTATTGGGCAATTTTGACACCCAAACTCTCCAGGGTTCTGTAAGTTAGGGCGCCGACCGCCAAACCCTTTCCCTTCTGATAGGCTTTTGTCGCGGCGAGAGTCCGCTGTCCGATGATGCCATCAATGGGACCGGGATCATGGCCTGCCTTCAGCAGAGCAGTCTGAATCTGGGAAATCACGGTAGGGGACATGTTTGTTTCGCAAAGAACCCTTCTCCACTCCAACCTTCCTTCAGAGACCTGCTCCGTCCTTGTAATCGTTTGATATTCTGCCGGAATGGAGATTCGGCGTTCCTCGGGAGGAGAAACGAGTTTTCTGATTTTAACTGTCGAGTACTTGGCCGGAATCTCCACAACACGGGTTGTTGCCGGTTTCACCACGACCTTCCTCTTGATCGTCTTGTACTCGGCTGGGATCTCCACGACACGGGTTGATGGAGGCTTTGTCATGACCTTCTTTTTCACCGTTCTGTAGCTGGCTGGGATCTCCACAAGACACATGATTTCGCCGGTGGTGTTGTCAACCTTTTCAATCAGGCCGCGCCCCTTTTTCCAGCCGGTCTCGGCCGGTCGGACCAGGACCCTGTCCTCAACCCATTCGAACGCAGCCGGGACTTCTTCCATTCGGGTAGACGCCTCTTTCATAAGGACCTTTTCTTCGACAAAGCCGTACTCTGCCGGAATCACCTCCAGCCGTTCAGACGCGGCCTGGATCTGGACCTTTTCCTCTACCCACTCATGTTTCGCCGGGATGACCTCAACTCGTTCCGAGGCCCCTTGTTTCAAAACCTGTTCAGTGAAGGTTTTGTATGTTGGCGGGACAAAAACTCTGGCGTAGCAATCCCCCGGTTTTGCCAGGGGCGGCAACAACGGCGCTTCTGAAGGCAAGGCCTTGGCGGACCGACTTTTTTCCGCCGCTTCCTTGGCCTCTAAAGCCGCCCTAGCCTTGGCCTCCGCTTGGAGGGCAGCCATGGACTGCCCTTTGAGTTCCATATCGCGTTGTTCGAGCGTCCTCTGAATCTCTTCGTTACCGGCCCTGAGTGTCTTTAATTCTTGGTCCTTTTTCGTCAATTGCTGTTTGAGATTGCTAATTTCCGCGTTTTGCATGTGGGAACAACCAGCCAAGGCAAAACAACCTGCTAAAAACCCAACCACAAGAGCTCTCTTGATCGTTGTGCGCATTTCACATACCTCCTTTATTTGTCAAGTAGCTACATTCGTTGAATATATTGTGCAAGGGCCAACTTTTCAAACAGGCCTTCCCAAGAAAAATGGCCCATCTTTCACGAACTCGGACATGCGCTCTTGTCAAAACTGAATCGGCAGGCAGAAAGCTCAAATCGTGCTTTCTGTTTATAGGAATCCTGAAGCAAGTAAATAGGGTCAAGGCTGTATTTTGCACAAAAAAAGATAGTATTTAGAGGCCGCTTCAGCCTGTAGGTTTGGGACGATACCGAGCATCACCCATGTTGTTGAACGGGCGCCAGGAAAACCAGGCGCCCTGGTCATTTTCGGAGGCGGGTCTGCGGTGAATCAACGATGGTATCGTTCCATGATCAAGGGGTCTGCTGGTTCTGCGGAGGCACTCCCAGGTCTCGACGTCCCCTCCCGAAGTCTCCACCGTTTTGGGTCTTGTCGGCTTGGTAAGCTCAGGGAGGCAAAAGTGTGTTGCAGATGTTTGCAGGCGTTAGATACTGTCTTTCCTCTCGAAGGCCCAATCGGTTGCCCTGTGCCGAAATCGACGTCTTCGCTAAATGTCTAGTTCCGTTCATGAGCACCTGAGCAAAAAACGATGCCGCCATGAGGGGCAGTGGCAAACGGAGGTGCGGAAACCCGGAACTTCCTGCAAGACAAAGGCGAGCGTGACTGGGGCATCGGCGGCGTCGATCGAAAACGTTGGAGAATCCACACTGGCGGCCCTTTGCTGGGGAGAGACACCGCCCCACCATGGCATCAGACAAAAAAGGCCCCGAATTTGGGGCCACGGATTGCATTGGTCAAAGGGATGAAAGACCCACGGTCCTTCTGAGGGAAAACCCCCTTCCTCAACTATCTCGCGATGACAATCAAGACGGAGGCCTGTAACCGATCAGCAAGGGTTTCCAAGGTATCCGAATGGCTGGGTAGCGTATCGATGACCGGGCTTCGGTTCGGTAGCATAGTCAATAGGTTTTGAACGCAGTCAATTTTCAACGCACAACTCACGTTATCCAAGATCTGAAGGTTGCCTTGGGCCTCGTCCCTAAGGGCCAACATGGATTTGACCACACCAACCACTTCACCTTTCATGTTGAACAAGGGCCCACCGCTGTTGCCGGGTTGTATGGGTACGGTGGTCTGATAACTTTGCGGATCGTCGCGCAGTCCATTCACCCCACTGACAACGCCATTGGAAAGTTTTGGGGTCTTTCCCATAACATCGACCCTGGGGAACCCTATGGTAAACACACTAGCCCCCAATCTCGATTGAGAGTTGGCCAGGGGTAAAGCGCTGGGCAGCTTGTGGGAATCGTTGACCTCCAATAAGGCGATATCGTTGACCTCGTCACGCATGACTGCCCATGCGGGTATTTCCTGGCCTAACACCGTCATCAGGACGATGTTTTTGCTGTCGGAAATAACGTGATTGTTCGTGACCACGTACCCGGACGCCACCGGCCAGGCACTACCGATCGAGGCGCTCTCGAATACCTCCGTCGAGGATTTCGTCATTGCCGCCGCAGAAGTGAGCGGGCTGCTGGGTATCTCTCCGCCCTCCATGGGTGTGAAGGCTGAGGCTTCGCCGGAAATGCATACCGCCAGGCTACAGCTCATTACCAGTGCACAAAGGTTCGCCCAAACGGGACGTTTCATGGTTCTTGCTTCTCCTTGTGGTCCAATTTCCGGGCAGCTTCCTCATTCGGCTCATGGTTCGGTCCACTGCCCGGTCTACCGTTGGCTGAAAAAACACCACCGCACCAGAAAACCAAGGCAGCAATAACCATGCCTAAATGTGTAAGCCGGGGGATCCCTGCATAGCCGACCCGTCGGACGGTCTTCTTATAAAGGGGCCCCTAGTGTAGTGTCTCAAGGATGGGTTTACAATTACTGTCATGCCGGACTTGATCCGGCATCCAGTTCTTTTTCTGGATTCGCCGGTCAAGCCGGGGAATGACGACTTTTGGCTTTTTTTCGCCAGGATCATATTGTTGTCAAGAAGTTACAGACACAGCAGGTTTTCAAACCGGACACTCTGGTGCGCTGGCACCGCAAGGGCTTTCGGCGGTATTGGACCTGGAAGTGCCGTTATCGCAAGCGCGGGCGCCCACCCATCGATGCCAAGGCACGCGAACTTATCCAAACGATATCCCGAGATAAACGTTGGCTGGGGCGCACCACGGATTCACGGCGAGTTGCCGATGCTCGTAGGTGTGAGGATTATCGATTTGAAAAGGAACAGGCAACAGACATTAGCGTGCTGCCAGTTTCGATCTCTTGCCAAACCGGACAAGCATCAACACAATGTATTCATTGAATAATTCTAAATGATATCGTAAAATCGCGACCGATAAGACCCCTAACCCATCAAATCCAATTTGAGGGGGTACAATATGAAAATTACCGATGCGATCAAGTATTGTCTGGAATATCACAAAACAAACTCGAAAGAAACGACTGTCCGATCCTGGAAGTTTGTCCTCTCTAGATTTGAGCGTTACCATGGCAACAGGGAAATCAATTCCATAACCTCTGATGACATCCTGACATTTCTCCGGGATTTTACCGAAGGAATGAAACGGACCACCAAACGGTCCCGCTATGCGACGTTATCCGCCTTTTTCAATCTCGTTAAAAACGCAATCGATCCCAAACTTCAAAACGCTTGTAGCACCCCAATGCTGAGAAAACTCTACCGGCCAGCCAAGATCACTCACTGGAGGATTATCGAAAAAGAGGTCGTTAATGAAATCATTTTCAGAACGGTGGATTCGCGAGATCGCCTGCTTATGGAACTCATGGCCAGGGGCGGAATGAGGGTCAGTGAGGTTCTTAAACTTGTAGCCAGGGACGTACATGGCCAAAAACTCATTCTGAGAGAGCCTAAAAGCGGTGAACAGACTGAAGTCGTCTTTATCCCTCAAAAAATCGCTGACAGGCTAAAAGCGTACATTGAACGAAGAGGGATCAGGCCTGATCAACGGGTTTTCCATATGACCTATCAGGGAGCCAGAATCATCGTTAACAAAGCAGGTAAATTGGTTGGTATCCATCTTAGACCCCATGATCTGAGAAGGCATGCGGCCACACACGCATCCCGGTCGGGGACTCCGATAGAGATTGTCAGCAAGGTGATATTACGTCATGCAAATCTTTCGACTCAAAGGTATCTTGGAACGGTTACTGACGTGGAGGCGTTAAAGTGGATTGAGAATGCCCATTCGTAGTGGGAGGACGAAATCGGGGTGAGGCTATTACGGGGCTTCACCCCGATTTTTCTCCTCACTAGCCCAGTTATTTGTAAAGTATTCGAATAGATACCGAAAAAATCGGCTCATTTCTAAATTTTGCCTTAGCAGCACTATTTAGTCTTTGGGGTCTTCAAATTTGCAGAGGGTTCGAAATGAAATGAAAACTTGTAATAAAAAGCATGCCTGGGAAAAGCCGTCCCTGTTCTGATCCCGCAATTGAGTTATCTCAGAGAATTGGTGTCTAACAAAACAAATATGAGGTTGGTAATGAGGGGGACCCAAAAAAATCAAAGCATCTCTGGGGCTTGTTCCGAGAAAGGTATTTTGAAGTTTTAAAACGAAAAAATTAGGGGTACAAAAATGAGAAACTGCTTATTATTATATTTGCAACATTATTGTGTTTTTCGTTTATAGTAACTTCCGCCTTAGGCAGGCGCGAAACCATACCGCGTCGCCCCGGTTTATGAGGAGCTATCATGAAGGCAGCCACCATCTTCCATCTGGCCCTTGGACTGTTGATTGTTTCATTTTTTTCTCTGCCGCCGCAGTCTTTAGCCCAGGACAGCGACTATCTGGAGCCATCCGAAAAATACAGCCGGGAAGAGCTCGCACAGATGTTTGCGCCCATCGCCCTCTATCCTGATGCGCTCCTCTCCCAGGTCTTGATGGCGTCGACCTATCCCATTGAAGTGGTCGAGGCCGACCGCTGGGTCAAGAGGAATCCAGAGCGGAAGGGCGAGGCCCTTGATGCGATGCTTCTGGACAAGGACTGGGACCCCAGCGTCAAGGCCATGTGTCACTTCCCGTCAATCCTGGCCCTGATGAGCGAGCGGATCACCGGGACCACCAACCTCGGCAACGCTTTTCTCGCCCAGGAGACC
>JAFGFW010000209.1 GCA_016930875.1 Deltaproteobacteria bacterium
ATCGGGTCATGCGTCATGCCTCCCTCCTTCCCCCCGCTTGCGGGGGGATTGAGGGGGGAAGATCAAAAATTACCGAAGTATTGCTTACATGAAGACTATGAAATTGAATATTTTGCTTTTGTTAGGAAGTTTTTGTGCTCTGAGTTGGGGTGGACCAGCCTGCACGCAACCTTTAGAAACAATCACTGAACAGATCAAACCACAGGTCGTCCAGCTTCGAGAATTACCCTTTTTACAGGAGATTGAAACTATCTTTCAATCGCCGGAGGACCTCCAACGCGTTTTGCAAAGGGAAATTGAGCGCACGTATCCGGGCGAGGCGCTGTGCATTCTTGAAACCCGTTTGCTCAAATTCGGGTTTATCCTCAGCCCGATCAATCTCGAAAGACTCCTGACGCAGCTCTATTCTCAGCAAATTGCCGGATATTATGATCCGATTGAGAAAAAAATGGCCTTAGTTCAAGAGAGTGCGTCAGGCCCGCCCCCATCGCTGTTCCCATTGGAAATGATGACTCAACTGCTTATCCAGAGTATGGGACTTTCATTAGACAACATCTTACTGGCGCACGAACTGACGCATGTGTTACAGGACCAGCATTTCGATTTACTGTCATTACCGTTTGAAGATTTGCAGCAGGAAGACATGGCTTCTGCTGTTCGAGCATTGATTGAAGGGGATGCCACTCTGGTGATGATTGATTACATCCTTGATCAGCAGCAGGCCGGTCTTGACGCCACGCAGGTTCCTGACATTGCCGCATCCATGCAGCGTTGGGCAAACAGCCCATTAATGCGGGGTTTCGGACTCTTTCAAACCGTTCCACGCTATATCATGGATAATTTGTTGTTTTCCTATCTCCAGGGTTTTGAGTTTGTCTTGCGCTTGAAACAGCAGGGGCACTGGAAGACGATTAACCAGGCCTATACTGATTTGCCGGTCTCCACCGAACAGATTTTGCATCCTGAAAAATATTTCGAGGAACGCGATTGGCCGACAGTGATTGCATTGCCGGATTTTGCAGAAAAATATCCTGACTGGCGCCTGCTTGAACAGAATACCCTGGGAGAGTTTAATATTCACCTGCTGCTTGATGGTTTCCTGCCCAAAGAACAGGCGCGCCTTGCCGCTGCCGGATGGGACGGCGACCGCTTTGGCCTGTATAAACACAATGAAACCGGCAATCTGTTCTTAGCCTGGTACACGATCTGGGATACTGCTCAGGATGCCCGGGAATTTTTTGAAACTTATGCCGCCATGCTTGAAAAACGCTTTCCCGGGAATGCTGAACCTTGCATGATTGAGGATTCGGCTTCTGTTCTGACCTGGGTCACTGAAACGGGAACGGTGCGGCTTGAAGTTCACGACAATGACGTCCTTTTACTCGATGGCTTCCCTGTCCAATTCCAGGAAGATTTTGTGACAACCTTTTGGAAAAGCGTGAAAACTGATTTTCAGAGGGATTAATATTTTGTGGAAAACTGGAGTGTCAAAGCTCTGCTTTGACAGCGAAAGCAGAGCTTTCGCACTCCGTCTGGCTTGACAGCGAAAGCAGAAGCTCTCGCACTCCTGTTGGAAACGGGACGACGAACGATAACTCGATAAATAGCGAGTATTGGGGGTGTCGATTTTCTTTACAGTTTAACATGCCTGAAAAGCTCGTGATAATAGACATGTTGAGGTTATCGAAAAATAGTGTAAAATTTTTCGACACTTGTCTGAAAGTCAATAAATCTAATTAAATCAACAAATTATAAGACATTGTAAAATAGGGGTGTCGAAATTTTTGACACTTTTAGACGAGAATTGCCTCTGGAGGTTGAACTTTTTTAAGGTGTACACTAAAAAAAGAAAAAATATTTCCTTAGTCATTCGGGCAGAGTTCAGACGTTTAAAAAAAATAGTGATAAAAAACGTTCGTTTGGCATGAGCTATGCATTACATAAAAGCGTAACAGATAAAGCTAAACCCATCGTGAGGTGGGGGCGGAAAGCTGCGGGTCTCATGGAGACAGCCGGGTTGCCTGAGAAGGGTACCCGGCTTTTTTTGTGGATAAGCAAGAAAAGACCGGGGGGCTTCAAGAGGGTGCGTTCTTTCTATATCAACAACATGTTTTCATTAGACAAAGCCAAACCTGTCGCGAGGCAGGGACGGAAAGCCGCGGATCTCATGGTGAGATAGCCGGGTTGCCTCAATAACAATGAGGTACAAGGTATGAAAAAGATTAGTGTATTAACCGTTGTGTTCATGATGCTGGCATCTACAGTGTATGCGTTGTCATATAGTGTCGAGTATGAGGATGGTCCGGCCGCTTATAATGCCGCAGAAGTCGTTGACTATATGGTTGATGGGTCAGAAATGGCCGGGATGAAGGTGACTGCAACGTATTTAGTTGGGACTGAAGTAGCGACCTGGGAGGCTACGATTGATGATGCCGGCCATGCAGTTGGAAGTTATGTCGATCCCATTTTTGGCATCACGTGGAGAGAATTTGAGCTTTCGTTAGACGGCGATTCATTTTCTATGAATTGGGAGCTTGAAAATTCAGGGACTGTGGCAAGTTATCTTACGTCTCTGAAAATAGAAGCTTTGCCGGGGAATGTAGTGTTTGATGTGGATGGAGAACATCGAGAAGATCCTCCAAGTACGCCCGGTTCAATGTATGGCCTTGAATTTGCTCTTACAGGAGCTATAGACGGATATGATGGAGAGGTAACAGCTACTTATAGCGACCAGGTAGCCTTAAATGGAACAGTATATGGCGATTTGTATGGCACATTGACTTTGGGGTTTGACCCTGGATTGTTTGGTGTTCTTTCACCTTGGTCGTCTTTTTCGCAAGGAATCACATTTAAAGCAGATACCGACATCGTGGTGCCGGTGCCTGAACCTGGCACACTGTTACTGCTTGGCCTGGGCGTTTTGGGATTACTCGGCTACGCCAAAAAACGCAAATAGCGCGGCTTGAGACGTTTGCACAAAAAAGGCAGTTCCTGCGGGAACTGCCTTTTTTATTTCGAAGGAACTATTTACCAGGCTTTTTGGCCGTAGGCGATCCAGTACTGTAGAAATGATGAGTACCCCCGTTTTCTGCGTTCGCCGCAGGTGATCGACAGACACCCGTACAACCGCTGTACGATAAGATGGATGGCAGCGTTATCCATTGCCGCAATACTTGAAATACTATTGTAGTGGTTAATGCGTTCCCTGAGCGAAGTCGAAGGGAACAGTGAGCGGCTCGTTTCGATTTCGCTCAACGAGCGGGCGGTTGTCGAGCGAAGTCGAGACACGAATGACTTAGGATGTTTATAGTTATGTTTCCAAAATAGGTAGCTATTACTACTGTTTTGTCAAGATTTGACTGACGGGTTCGTACCTCGGACATCCTTGTCCGAATGCCTGACCGGACAGGGATGTCCGGGGTACAATCAACCCGTCAACTAAAGCTTGACAAAA
>JAFGFW010000210.1 GCA_016930875.1 Deltaproteobacteria bacterium
ACGCTGAACCGTTGCTATTGGTCCAGTGAAAACAATCTTAGCGAGCGTAGCGTTAGGAGCATTCAGCACCATGGGAATCCAGGCTAGACAAGCCTTGGGGCTACAAACCGAAGCAACTGGTGCTGACGAGCTAACCATAGTTGACGTTGTATTTAATGAAAAGGGTCACAAACAGCTTACCGACTGCTATGGTTGCGACAAAGCAAAGGCTCACGTAGAAGTTTCCAAAGAACCCCAAGGTCTTACGACTGACCGACTTTTCTTATGGATTCAAGCACTTTACGCACTTGAATGTCTCAAAAGACACTCGGGGACCTATAGCATTAACATCCAAGAGATATATGACCGTTTTCAGAGGCCGGTCTTGAACGACTTTGTGGTTGATTGGGTAGACGATTTCTTACCTGCTTGGGTACGTCTTTGCTGGCGTGCGGGGTTAGTCACATATATTAGCGGTGGTAAACAAATTCCGCGACATTCGATAAGAATTGAAAAGCCGGATGAACATATTCCATGGCAAATCGAAGGCATTCGACGCCCCGATCTCTTGGCTGCTGCCCATATACTGACAAGAATCGGAAAAAATGCGCAGAGATGGGATTACAGGAAATTTCCCGGGGGACTATGGAAATCGTCAAAAGGCTTGTTAGTGATACCATTGCCGGCATGGGGAGACTCTTCTGACCTTTCTGGGTTAAGCCCGTTATTAAAACGAATGGAGCAACACATTGGGTACGTCCGAGAGTTAAGGCTACTCCCACTTCATTATGACAGTAAAAAGCAAATAACGGATGACACGGTGAGTATTATGAGAAGACAAGTAGCGACCTTAACACGAAAGATCCAGTTTGCCAGCATAACGGGAGGTGTACAGCACGTTAACATTCAGCATATCAATGCTTTGTGAGGGAATAACGATGAAAGACGCAATAGAAATATGCAAAGGCTTTCTTGGAAATAAGTACCGGCAAATCCTTAATATCAATTTTGCTGATGTCGGCTCGGAAAACGAAATATCTGATGAGCGTCCTGTCTGGCAAAGGGTAGATGACGATTTGAATCCGCTGGTCAATGATAATGATTTGGCTGATAACGGGGGATTACTCCTTGATCCCGAAATCGGGATGTGCGTTTATTTTCTTCCGTTTAAGCCACAGAAAACTGATACCGCCGGGCAAATAATACGCGCGCTGGAAATTCGGTCCAAGCTGCTGCCAGAAATTCACTACGTCGACAGGGAAAACAGCAAAGTTGATGATAAAGGCTCATGGCGAGTGTTAATACATTGGCTGGTTGAAAATGAAACGGTATTTAGAAACGATTTTCTGCCAGTTATAGCCAAATTGAGAAGGGAGACCGCTCATTTTGAAGAAATCCCGGTTGATGTCATTATCAATCGAAAGGGTGACTGGCTAGAAGCTTTCGAGCAGCATGGCTTCCCGCGATTATTGCTCAATACACGCTCAATTCTCAGAAAAGAGGATTCTAGTAGAGTCATCCAATGGATGAGTGCGGATGCGCTTGTTTTGAAGGAGTTGAAAAACTTCCCCTCTGAATTTGAAAAACCCGATCTGGTCAGCTTGGCGGAAAAGACTGTTGGAAAAATGGAGGTCTATTCACCAACGGGAATAGACGGAACTCATTCGGGAACTGCCCAAGGTAAGTCTCGGCCAAAAACCTTGCGCAATTTGCGTGTGAAGGATTTTCGCAATATTAAAGATCTTGAACTTAAATTTGGTGACAGTGGGACAAACTGCTTAGTGCTGCACGGCCCCAACGGAACTGGCAAAAGCAGCCTGTTTGAAGCCTTATCCTTCGGATTGTTTCGAACATCCTATCGCTATTGTAAGTTTTTGTCCGACAAAGATATTCCAGATAGGTCTCGCTCAAGTAAATACATTGAATCCTACTTACGGCCCATGAGACCTGAAACAGGTGATGATCCAGAAGTGTGGATTAATGAAGAGGTTGTTCAGTTAGTACCGATTTCTGATCAGAGCGAAGCAGACCAGGCAAAAAGGGAGATGGCCGGCACGCTGCTTTCGCAAGAAACGACCCGTGATTTTCTGGAAATGACCTCCGATGACCTTGGAGCGCTGGTTTTGAGGGGGTATTCAGATGTAGCACAAAAGATAGCAAGCTTTGTAGACGAGAACTATAACCGGGCAAATATGGCTCGGCAGACTTTATTACGGAATCTAGGGCTCCCGGCCAGCATAACCCTTATAAAGACAGCGCGGGAAAGAATTGCCAAGAAGCTAATTAGTTCGGACCTGCCTTCGCTGTCCCTTCCTTTGATGGACTGGTTGGAGCTTGCTGGAAACATTGAACACGCCAATTACAGGGAAGCTGGGAGGCTTCTGATGGGATGGCAGGCATGGGGCGGTGAGCCTAAGCGGGAGCGTTTGTATAAAGAAATTGCTATCCACACAAAACAACTGGAGATACAGCCCATACTGGAGGCTTGGCTACATCAATATAATAAGTTGGTGCAAGACACAGATACGTGGGCAAGTAAATTGGCAACGGATGAATTGAAACCCTTGCAAAAAGAAGCTGATTACTTGATTGAACAGATAAAATTGTGGGGCGAATGGCTTTCTGTCCAAAATGCTCGGCCGCCAAGCAAGGCAGACCAGGAAGCCGAAGAATTGAAAAGACAAGTTGCTGAACTGCAAAAACAGCAACAGCACATTATTCTAAAGGGAAAGGAGTATAAAGGCAGGCTTGACCATTTCGCGCAAATTGACAGGTTTCTGCGTGATGATTGGACAAAACATCACCCCAATGAATGCCCTACGTGCGGAACCGATCTTACAGAAAAGGAAGGCATACTCGCCGTTGTTGAAAATCTGCAATCGCAAGCGGATGCGAATAGAGAAAACGAGATTGCCCGATACAATAAAGTGACCACTATCATTAAGGAGATAGAACTCAAAGTCGTCAGCCTTGGACAACAAAAATGTCCGATTTCGGCCGAGGATCAAGCTAAGCTGATGCAGTCCTTGCAATGGCTGCTGCCCGACGAACAAGTTTTTTCAGACTATATTCGTGACGAGCGGCGGCGTAATGAACTGATTCAACAAATTCAGACATTGAAGCTCTTCCCCAGCTTTCCGGTGAAGATTGAGCCCGAAGTACAAGCAGAGCGGATAGCGGGAAAGCTGGCTGAAGAATTTCAAAGGACTGCAACGGCCTTTGAGGAACCGGATAATTGGAAGGCAATCAAGAGCAAGTTGGATAAGAAACTTGGCATGATCGTGGATAAGCATCTTCCCACTACTTTGGGAAGTTTGTGGATTGAACTGGCTATGAACATAACTTCTGCTCCATGGTTATTGCCTGGGAGAGCTCGTTTTGATGTTAAGACTTTACGTGGCGAACAGCGTTTGAGCGTCAAATTGGGGGAAGGTGAAAAGGCACCGTTTGCCCGTTATATTTTGAATCACGCTGAAGTGCATGTGATGGGGCTTGCGTGGTTCTTCGCCCGCTATGTAACCTATGGCAGATTTCACAACGCTTGCATTGTGATGGATGATCCAGCTCAGGAAATGGATCAAATCACGTATCGCGATTTGTGTCGGTTATGGGAAACTATGCTACGTTTGCACAAGGTCCAAGGCCAATCATTGACGTTGGTCATAATGTTGCACCAAGAAAGTCGGGCACTGGATGCGGCGCGGGCAACCGGCGGCGTTTTGAATGTATTGGTATTGACAGGGATCAGGAAATACCCCAAATCCAGGGATTCAAAATTGGGCCATCAAGGAGTTTAGACACACCTCGACGCTAGTGCTCATTTTGAAAAGAGTATCATGCCCTAAAGCACTTATCACTATACGCTGTTATCTGGGATTGATTAACTTGTTTTTTTACTTTTGCTTTCTTCGATAACTTTCCCCTCCAAAGATAAGGACCTCTGAGTTGTGAACAAGCCGGTCAGCGATCGCTGTGGCCACAGTGGTAGAATCGAACACGTTTCCCCATTCAGCAAAAGGCAGGTTTGTTGTCAGCAGTGTTGACTTTACCTGATGCCTTGCGCTGATGACCTGGAAAAACAGGTGTGACCCTTGCTGGCCCAAGGAAAGGTAGCCGAGCTCATCACAGACTAAGAGTGCCGGAGATTGATAATAGTGGAGTTTTTTAAGGAGCGAGCGGTCTGCCTCTGCAGCGATGAGATGGTTGATCATATCGATGGCGGTGGTAAAGAGGACCTTGATGTTGGCATTACAAGCGGCATAAGCGATGGATTTTGCAAGGAAGGTTTTTCCGGTGCCAGGGTTACCGATCAAGATCACATCCTTATGCTCTTTGACAAAGTCTAGATTAAGAATGTTGAGGATTTGAGTTTTCTGATCTTTTCTTGATTTATGGTGGTTGAAGTCAAACTGGTCGATGGTGAGTTTTTCGTTAAGCTTGGATTGTTGGAATTTGAGCTTAATGGCATTTTGCCAGCGATGTTCTGCCTCCAAATCGGCGAGTTGGTTGAGGACAAACAGGGAGTCTCGATTTTTATCACTGGCTTGCCTAAGGATGGCTTCAAGGTGCTGGGCCATGGTCTTAAGCCGAAGCCGGATAAGTTTTTCCTTGAGACGCTCTAAGTCAATCATCGTTTTTTCTCCTTTTGATGACGAAGGCATCATATTGAGCTAAAGATGGTTCCTGGAGGCGGATACGATTGAGGTTTTCCTGTTTGACTTTGACGGGAAGATGATTTTTCTTGGGAGTCATCTCCTGATAGAGGATGTTCTCAATATAATGGGCGCCGTAGGCATTGTGTAAGGAGGCTTTTTTGATGGCCTCAATCAATGCAAAAGAACCATACTCATCTTTGAGGGCGAGAAGTTTTTTGAGGTTCTTTTTGATGGGTTGATTTGCAGCGGTAAGGTGTTCGAGATAGGTTTTGGTGTCTTCTCCTATACTGATGAAGGCCGCTACTTCCTGAGAGCGCCAGAGTTTGCGTTGACGTTTTCTGGCAGATTCCATGTGAGAAGGCAGTTCAATGCGCTTTTTTCTATCCCAACAGCGGTGATGGACAGCGATAGGCTTTTCTTTGAAGTAGATGGTAAAGATATGGTGATCAGCCTTAGCGACCACCTCTTTATCGATGGCCCATGGAGGCACTGTATAGAAGTTGCCATCGAAGCGGATAGAAAAATCCGGGTAAACCTTGCATATGGCTGTATCGCGGCAATCGGGTAAAAGGTCAGGCAAAGGCCGCATGGCCTCTGGTTTAAAGCGATCAACGGGTTTGTCCCCTGTGGTGCTATGTAGCCTGACATTGGCTACATGGTCTCTCCAGTGATCGGCCTGAAGCTGAAGGTCTTTTAGATTCTTGAAAGATCTCAGGGGCCAGAAGTTGTATCTGATGTAGTGGATACCTCCTTTTTCCACTTTGCCTTTCTCATGGGGTTTGGCTACATTGCAGGCTATGGGGACAATCTTGAAGGGCATAAGGAACTGTAGGAATGCCTCGTTGAAGCGGATCAGAGGACCGTCACGCTCAATGACGGCAGTGAGCATATTGTCATGCACCAACTCTTTTGGACTACCCTTGAAAAAGTCAAAGGCGTTAAGGAGACAACGGTGCAAGGTTTCCTGTCTTTGGGAGTGGGTAAACTCCAGGTAGAGCAAACGGCTGTAGGACTCAATAACGGCCATGCAATAGAGTTTGCGTTTGGTATTGCCATAGGTCAGGGAGCCGAAGTGGCCCCAATCGATCTGACATTGATGCCCTGGTGGAGATTCAAAGCGGATGAAGGGTTGTCTGTTTTTGGATCTGCCCCGAGTCTTTCTGAGATAATTCCTTAGGATGGTGATTTCTCCATCGAATCCCATGTTGGCGATGCGTTGACAGATGACCACAGCCGAGGCTTTGGGATCGATCTGAAGCATTTCTGAGATCTCCTCCTTGAAGGGGTCCAGTTTGCTGGGCCTTTTGATAAGGGGCCTTTTAGGGGTTGGATCATCGAGATACCTGGCCACGGTTTTTCGATTAAGAGTAACCCTGTTGGCAATCATTCGAATGGAGAGTCCTTCATTGGCAAGGCGATGGATCTCAAAGATGGTGCGTTGATCAATCATATGTTCCTCCCAAGGCATCCCGAACAATTTGGCCAATGGTAGCGGGGTCCCGTTGAGCCATATCTTTTCTGGTTTTAAGAGGGGAAGCTCTTTGAACAAGAGGTTTTTGTGGTAGGCAGAGCACCTGGTAGAGGTGTCCATCAAAAGCGAGGACGTCTTTTTGGATTAATGCATCTCTGGCACAGAGGTATTCATCCACAGAAATCCGCAGGAGCGTACAAATTTTATCGTAGCTGTAATAGGAAAGGCCCCTGCGGTCTGCTACCAACACCAAAAACAGGTAGAGCAGCAGTTCATGATGAGTGAGGCTCTCAAAGAAGCCGTCTCTTAAGAATCGATGCTCGATAAAGGCAAAGGAGCCCGTGATCTTTCGGAGTCTTTGGGGACAAAGAGGAGTTTTTTCAATCATGGCTGACCTCCTTGATCCCCAACCTAAGAGAGGAAAGCAGGAAAGTCCATCGAGTCCTTCTTTGCAAGAAATGGGTAAGAGCTTGGAATCAAGAAATATTTGTGAGATGACGTGTCCATCTTTGCAAGATCCGATTTGGCAGGAATTAGATAGTAACTGCCTGGTTTCACAAAAGAAAACTGTTCTGACGTGTCCATCTTTGCAAGATTTCGAAGGCGACGTCTCCTGTCCCGTTGTCTTTGCAGTATCCGGTTACGTTTCACATACTGCGGATGTCGGCTCCTATATCGCCGCCAGTAATCCCGGTTCTGTTCCATCCAGCACTGCTGGGCGTCTCGCTGGTTATCTCGGTAGTCTGGATCATGTTTCATCTTTTGCTGTTGCCAGAGTCTTTTCCGGAGATTTTGGCAGTCCTTCCTGTTACAGTATCGGTGATTCTTGACGTGAGGGTTTGGAAGAAAAAGACGCCTGCAGGCAGGATTTGCACATCGAATCTTTTGGTTCATAGGTCCCCTCCTACGGAACCATGAACCTATTTGAAGAGCTTTAAGGAAGGAACAATAAGAACCAAATCCAAAGTAAATCTTTTTTTGATAAAAAGAAGGGAAGAAAATCCAGGTGGGTTATTTATTGCCCCTTAAGCAGGCTTACTTTCTCACCCCTGAAATCGGGGTACTTTTTCATCCCTGGCAATA
>JAFGFW010000211.1 GCA_016930875.1 Deltaproteobacteria bacterium
ATAGATGAGCACTGCGGATGCACTCCCAGCCACTAAAAAAACTGCTAAAAATGATAATATTAAGATTTTTAACTTCAATATTTTTGTTCCCCCCTTTCTTAGATTTTTTGTATCCAAATTCCTCAATTTCCCTCCTTTCCAGAATCGTTTCACCTGACTCTGTTTTTTGATCGTTGAGGGTTACTTACAGTGCCTAACTCAGCTTACCAGCTTCAAAAACTTGCACATCTGTATCCCGGCCACGCTAAGCCAGACAAGCCAACTGTATATGAGAACCTCGTAGTACCTGCATATTGAAACAGATAGGCCCTTGCTGAAGCCCCTTTCCACCAGACGGCAATGAACATGAAGTGGGTTGAAACGGTGTTGAATGTATAAGAGCTTTTCTATCATTTCCTGTCATCTCCTGACCTCAAGCCCTCAAACTGCCAATCGTTTCTGCCAAGGTGTTTTCCGTTTGGCATCCTGTTACTACAAGGTCTGTGCCAAGGACTTAAAATGAGGACAGAAAAACCTGCGCAATTCACTTCTTGTGATATATCAGATAGTTACAGCCCACATTCAAAACCAGTCAACCTCTGGCAACACGTGTCTCGGCCGAAAAGTTCGTGGTCAGGAGAAAACATTTTACCAAGAAAGTGGTAATAAAATACATACAGATGAATCTTGTTCCGTCTATTTGCCTGTGTATTCTATTTCCCTTGCCTTGGGGTTAAGGGAGGTCTTCTAAAAAGCCAACCGTGTCAGACTCATGCCAGGAAAAACATTTTCGCTTGTTCCGAGACAGATATTGGCTACGCTCCCGAAATAGCAACTCACCCTTTGCCTGGCGTTCCGTGACCTTGGGAAACACCAGTCCGTTTTGTTGTAATAGCTCTGGGACGTCCTCAAATAGTCGGCGGTGGGGTGGAAACTAGCTTGTCGGCTTCCCAAACCTGCAAACATGCACGGAAACTATAGTAAACCAGACAAGCCAACTATATATAAGTATTTCGTAGTACTTACATATTGAAAAAGACAGCTTCTTATTCAGCCCTCTTTCAATCAAGCGACAATACACATGAAGGGGGTTCAAACGGTGTTGCACATTTAGGATTTTCTTTAGCACAGCTCTGTTATCTCGGACCCAAGAATGTTAAGTTCATCACGTTTGTCTTAACCAAAGGATTCTTGGTCTGAAAACTTTATCCTACAAGGTCCGTGCCAATAGACTCAAAAAAGGGCAAGAAAACTCACAAGGTACATTCTTTAATATATTTCACCTAGTTACAATTAATATCATGGCACATTAGATAGTCTGTCCGTAAACGACCATCTTGGGGATAGGAAAAGTCTTGCCTAAAAGTGGTAAGAACTTACTATGGAGGGGAAGTGTTTACCCCTGGATGTTGCCATAGAGACAACCAAGTTAGCGTTTTTGTTACCACAATATGCAGTGCCTGTCAACCAAATTTCTCACAATGTTTGCAAAAAACTTCATGTCGTTGCGAGCCCTCAGTTTGCCTCTCGACCGACAAAGCATGCCCGAAAATTTCACGCCCCTCCCTCGCAAAGACATCAACCCCGGATTATTAAGATATTCTGTTGTGTGTATAATTTTTCACTACATGTTGGCAGAAAATATCTCTGCCAATCACCCAACTGCATCAACCAGATATATTCCACTTTTACAATAGGTTATATTTGGACACAAAAAGATCTAGTTCGCGCCCCTAACGGAGAGATAGAAAATAATGCCAATGTGTGTCATAAAACTTCCAACTGGCGCTTTCTCGATGTCCGATCCGATTCCATGACGAACTTCAACTCAAACCCGCAACCACAAAGGGATTCCGCCTTGTCGAGTAGAAAAATACCGACGAATCAATTTCTGGCACTGAAATTGCTTTTAATGCTTTTATTTCTGTGGTACTAGCAATCGGTACTCAAATATGAATCTGGTGGCAGGCCCACCTCTACCCCCAATGCCGTTGACTTGAGGATCAATTCATAAACCTGATGCCCTACAAAATCCCCTCGGCCCCCCTTTAGAAAATGGGGGAGATTGTGGAAGCATCCCTTTGAAAAGGGGAGAGATCGTCTGGGTGGGGTAAGACTGCAACGCTTTGTTTTTTTAAGACATGTGCGCAAGCGTTCACAGGTTCAGAGTTCAGCCCGTTAAATTTGGCGCAAGGTTGCGCCTGACGGCTTGAAAATATTACACTTCGTGTCCCGAAGCGAACCCTGCTATTTAACAGGGTGAACCGTTCAGCCTCCGGCCTGTAGGCTTCCGGCTCAAAGAGCCTACAACTCGGAGAGGCCTACGCCCCGGAGGGGGTTACCTTTCTTCCGTTAACCCGTCTTCGGCGGGACGGTTCAGACCTGCCTCGCCGACAGGCGGGTTTGTGAGATGAACCTGCAACCTCTGAACTTTTAACCCTGAACCCGTGAACGGTTACACATGTACCTGCATGGAGGCAGATTATGAACATCGACAGAAGGAACGAAATACGTGTTCCACTGCTGTTGCCCGTTGAGTGCCACGGATTTGGCGATGAAACCCAGGATTCCTTCAAACATGACATGAATAGCCATGACATAAGTCCAAACGGCATGGCGTTAAGGTCTGAAACGCTCCTAGAACCGGGCCAA
Organism: Deltaproteobacteria bacterium; assembly: GCA_016930875.1. Taxonomy (NCBI): domain Bacteria; kingdom Pseudomonadati; phylum Myxococcota; class Myxococcia; species Deltaproteobacteria bacterium. The sequence goes on from JAFGFW010000211.1 coordinate 2,632, forward strand.
CCCTGCCGTTTCATGTTTGTGTTGCCACATCATCAGGAAAAGACAGAAATTGCCGGCGAAGTCCGCTGGACTACCGGCCAGAAAGCTCATAGGAGGAATATGGGGATTCGGTTTTCCGAACCCATTGCTTTTTCTATCCCATTTCCGGTAGCCGAGAAAGCGGTGCAGAGCCTGCGACGAGATGTAGATTCCCATTTGGCTTGTCTATACCAGGCAGTGAGCGACGCGTGCGTGTGGGTCAACCCGAGGGGGAAAATCATACAATACGACGAACGTTTTCTTCAACTCCTGGGATGTTCCGACGTTGATGTGACAGGAAAGTCCGTTTCAGACTTTGCCCATGCCGATGATCGACAGGGTCTGTCAAATCTATTGGCAGAGCCTCATACTACTGGCCTTTCATCACCCGCCACTGGATTGTTTCGTATACAGCCAAATGGGGGCAAGGCCCTTTTTTGGAGAATCCGCGTGCTCCCCGAACGACTCTGGTCAACTTCCAGGGCAATCCATATTGAAGATATGACCGGATTTTTCAGTCAAGAAAGGGAGAAATACCGTTTGGAACAGCAAGACCACCCAAGCACATTGAGTGCGGATGATCTGAGCCTGAATCACCTTCAACAGATCCTCGGGGCGACCGCCACTGGTTTCCTCATAAGGAATGTGCTGGAGAAGGTATGCGATCCCCTCACTTGCCTTCTGGCTCAACTGGACCTCCTCCGATACAAGCTGGCATTATCCGGGAAAGAATCCCGGACAGAAAATGGTGACGAACTTACTTATTATGCAGAAAAAATAGAAGAGGTCGAACAGATTGTTAAGGATCTTTCTAACAGATTCAAACACATGCTGGAGAATACCTGTTGCCATGAACCGACGGATATTAGCCGGTTTGACATCAACAAGAGCCTCTCAAAGGCAATAGGCATGGTTCGTGCGCCAGAAGGGCTTGAAGGTAACAGCATAACCTTTAAGCGGCGAACAAAACTGCCGATAACGGAATCAAACGAGGGAGAATTCGTTATGATCTTTCTTGTCTTTCTGTTGCTATGTCAAGACTGCCTGAGAAATGTTTCTGACAGAACAATAAGGTGTGAAACGGAAAGAGACAACGGTCACATCATCGCCAGGATCCTGCACAACGGCCATGTACGGCAAGGCAAATACTTGGATATGCTTTTTCACAAGAATCCCGTTCACGCATATTTCTTTGAACATAATTCCATCTCCCTTGTGGATACACTTTTGTACTATGGCAACTTGTTGTTGAAAAAAAACAACGTGAGAACAAAAGTTACCAACATCCCGGGCCATTTCAGCCTTTCTTTTCTCATACCGGCCGGGAGCCAGTCAAGGGGTGCAAAAAACCCAAAATGAAAGCGACTACTCGTTACACAGGGTCACCATGACCCACGAGGATGCCGGGCATTATGCCCGAAAACACGGACCAGACGCGGTCGTAGATGAGCTGATCAGGGATACCCTCTTGAAGCGAGCTGTCGACGGGAGGCTTCCCTGTGCCGTGGCCTTTGATGTGGCTAAACGCCTTGAGGTCACGCCAGAGGCCATTGGCCGCGCGGCAGATCTCATGGAGCTGCGATTGCTCAAATGCCAACTTGGACTGTTCGGCTATCATCACAAAAAATCTATTGTCAGACCTTCGGCATTGGTGAGCGCAGCGTTGGAAGAGGCCATCCGAAACGCTCTTTTGAACGAACGCTTACCCTGCAAGAAGGCCTGGGAGATTGCAAAGACGTTCGGAGTTCACAAGATGAAGGTAAGCGCTGCCTGTGACGTCCTGGAGATCAAGATTAGTCCGTGTCAACTGGGGGCGTTTTAGGATTTCAGACCTCATTGTCTCAACGCATCAAAAACGGCTTGAGCTGCTTGGCGAGTCATGCCGGGCACAGTGGAAAGATCCTCAACAGAAGCGGCTCTAATGCGCTTCAGGCTTCCAAAATGCTTTAGCAGGTTTTTTCGGCGCTTGCTTCCGATCCCGGGGATGTGTTCCAGTATTGACTTCCGGTAGGTTATCATCCGTCGTTTGCGATGGTAGGCAATCACGTAACGGTGGGCCTCGTCTCGTATCCTTTGGAAAAAGAGCAACGCTTCGGGAGACTTTCTTAGATTAATCGGGTTCTTGCGCCCGGGCTTGTATATTTTGTCTTCTGTCTCACCGCGCTGAGAGTCTTTTTTGGCGATCCCGATAAGGTCAAACAAACCGTGGAGGCCTAAACCTTTGAGCACAAAAACGGCGCTGTTCAGTTGTCCCTTTCCACCGTCTACAATCAACAAATCAGGCAAAGATCCTTCAACTTCTCTTTTCTTATATCTCCGTGAGAGCGCCTCCCTCAGCATTGCATAGTCATCTCTTGCTGATACAGCCTTAATCCGGTACCTCCGATACCCCTGTGGAGCCCGTTTACCCCTTTCAAATAAGACCATAGCGCCAACACCTTCAGTTCCGGCGATGTTGGAAAGGTCAAAGCACTCTATCCGTTCGGGCCGTCTGGACAAGGCAAGCGCCTTTTGAAGTCGATCCAGCATCCCTTCTTCAGCCAGTGCAGCATTGAGGTGGTCGCGCAGACTCTTTTCGGCGTTCTGCGCAGCCAACTCAAGAAGCCTAGCCTTCTCACCTCTTTTGGGCATCATGATATAGACCTTCTCGCCTTTCAGCTCCTCCAGCCATTCTTCGAGCAGGTCTTTGTCTTCAGGAGCGCCGGACATCAAAATCTCTTTTGGTATGAAAGGGGCATTTTCGTAATACTGCTTCACAAATGAAGAAATAACCTCGTTGTCAGGGGCCAAAGTATCTGCAAAGCGGAATGGCCGGTTGCCCAGCAAGAACCCGCCCCGGATAAAAAGAACCATGATCAGGACCGCCCTCCCCTGTCGAGCCATCCCTACCACATCCCTGTCCTTAAAATCCGCCGTGGCAGCTACCTGTTTTTCCAATGTCTCTTCAAGGGCGAAGAGCCTGTCCCTGTATGCCGCGGCTGCCTCGAAATCCTGCCGGGATGCAGCCGCTTCCATCTCTTTTTTCACATGCTTGATCAGCTCCGGCATTCGTCCTTTCAAAAATAGTATGACCTGATCAACAACTGCTCTGTATTCGGATGGATCAACAGGGCGGCTGCACGGTCCAAGGCACAGCCCCATCTGATAATTAAGACACGGGCGATCTCGACGCTTGGGATTGTTGCCCTTGCACTTGCGAAGCTTGAAAGTTCGATGGATTACTTTAAGTGTCTCTCGTACAGCGCCTGCCGAGGTGAAGGGACCGAAATAGAGGGCCCCATCTTTTTGAAGTTTCCTTGCAATGATCAGATTCGGATAGGGACTTTTGATGTTAAGGCGAAGACACGGGTACCGCTTGTCGTCTTTCAGAATAACATTGTAGCGGGGACGGTGTCTCTTAATCAGGTTGGACTCAAGGATCAGGGCCTCTTTTTCAGTGCTGGTAATGATGGTTTCAAAGTCTGCGATCTTTTCAATCAGGACCCTTGCCTTCAAATCCTTATGTGCTGTCTTGCTGAAATAGGAGGCGAGACGTTTTTTCAGGTCTCTTGCCTTGCCTACATAGATGATGCGCCCGTTGGCATCCTTCATGAGGTAGACGCCCGGTGTCGACGCAAGGTTGGCAAACCCTTCTTCCAGTACTGGTCTCATTGGTTTCATCTTAGATTATCAAACAGACGGGATCAAACAAGCTTCGTGATTTCGCAAAAAGCCCTATAACCGGTCATTCCGAGGGAGGTACGACTGAAGCAATCTCCTGAAAATAAGGGGATTGCGGAACCTGTTCCGAGCGAAGCGAGGAATCCCCGGGTTTGCTTCGGCTTCGCCTCGCAACTCCTCACTCCTCGCAATGACAGCTCGGGACCAGGGGTTTTCGTTCAGAGACTATTTGCTTTCATCCCAACAAATAAATACAGACCACTCCCAAAAACATGAGCAGGGCTCCTAACATCCGGTTGGAGATCTCAGATTCCTTGAATAGAAGCCACCCGTACACAACACTAAATAAAACACTCATTCGTTTCACTGAAATCATATAAACTGCTTTGACCATACTTATGGCCATGACATGGCACAGCACATGTACATAGAGCAAGAGCCCCACGCATATCCCCTTATTGGGCATTCTTAGCAAGGCTCCCCATCGAATCTTACCAAAAAGAGGAAAGAAAACCAGTGTCACGAGATCAAAAGCGCCAAGGAAGAAAAATCCGAAAAAGAGCGGGGATGAGTGCTGGATGGCCTTTTTCCCCAGAACAGCCAAGAGAGAATATATCAAGGAAACAATGAGCATCAATATCGATCCGGGCTCCTTCAAAATAGCTTGAAATGGGGCGAGGTACCCATGTTTTACTTCAGTACCATGCAACACATAGCTACCTATTACCACACATCCTATTCCAAGGCCTCCAAACAAATTCGGGACCTCTTTAAGTATGAAAAATCCGGTGAATATCATGAAGACCGGGGTAAAAGACAAAAACGGAATAGAAAGGGAAAGGGGAGAGACTCTGATCGCCTTCATGTAAAGGTAAAAGGCGAAGCTGTCCAAGGGCACCAATATAGAGACTGTCTGCCAGAAAACCCTGTCCAATTCAGGAATAGGTATAAAGGGGAGCGTAATCAGTACAAACGGGAGGCTAAACAGCGAAGCTACAACCGCCATCTCAAGGGCTGAGAAACGGCCAAAGAACTTTTTGGTAAGGGCATCTCCAGTGGCAACCGAAAGCGCTGTCGCAAGGGCAAGGGTGAACCAAAGCAAGGGATTAGCCTCATCAAATCTCATAGCCATAGACGGGTACTCATTGAGTTGTTGATTGGCTGAGTCGTTGATCTCTACCGAGCACAACTACTCAACCGCTCAACTACTCAACAATTCGTACCCTTCATTCTATCCAATGCCCGGGTTCTACCAGCCTTTGCCCTGGATGATATCCTTGATTTTTTCCTCGGTTTGTTTTTCCACGAGGATCATTTTTTTTGCTTGGGCATTCCTGATTTTTTCGGTCAAAGCATCCATGTTGGCCGGTTTTTCGACAAAGTCCATTGCGCCGAGTTTCATAGCCTCAATGCCCTTTTCCAGGGTAGCGTGCCCGGTGAGCAGGATAATTTGGAGTTCGGGTCTCTTCTCTTTAAGTATCTTCAGGACCTCAAGACCGTCCATTTCGGGCATCATGAGGTCTAAAACGATAGCGTCGAAGGATCCCTCCTCCGCCTTCTTGAGGGCATCCTTGGTTGAGGTAGTGGTTGATACGTCCATACCTCGGGCTCGCATTCTCTCTCCCAGGGTTTCAATGAAATCCTCTTCGTCGTCAACGAGTAAAACTTTTTCGGTCATGGCAATACTCCTTTCCAAAATAGTACAGTATTTGCCTGCCGGAACGGACACCTGACCCTACTGGCCGATGTCTCTCGGCAGCATGAGAACAATCTCTGCAGCTCTTTCATTGATCGCAAGTTCAGCCCTGAGCGCGTCAAGCAGGGCTATTTCCCTTTCCCCCGGAAACGCACTCGTCGTCCTTTCCGAAAGGCCTTGGAGCTGCGTCAATTTGAGCCGCGCCCCGTTTTCCGTCTGTTCGGCCCTAAGGCCGACGGTCTTTCCGCCACCAGTCGCGTCCATAGCAAAATCCAGGCACAGCCACACCAGGTTTTCCAGAAAAAAGGATCTTGTCGCGATCGTAACCGGAATCGCGCCAGACTCCACTTCCAGAGTTACGCCTCGCACGAAAGCCAACCTGCCGGAGAGCGTGGCCACGAAGTCAAGGACTTCATCCAATTCAACGTTCTTCACGGATTCGTCAATGCTATGGGCAAACCTGTTCATTGTCTTGACGATTCCGTCCGCCCGCTGGACCTGCTTGATGACCTTCTCGGCCAGGGTCTTGAGCCGTCCAGGGTCGATGGGCATCCCCCTGTCTGCCATGAGAGTGAAGTCTTCCAGAAGCCCAGCGTTCTCGTTGATAATAGCCAGGGCGTTTTTGATTTCATGGGACATAGAGGCGGTCATTTTCCCATAGAACCGAAGCCCTGTTTCACCAATCATGTCACATCCGCAGCTCATGGCACACCTCTTCAGTCGTTGAGGATCTCATTGATCTTCTCAATGAGATCCTCTATTTTAACAGGTTTGACTAAATAGTAAGCGGTTCCGGCTTCAGCTGAACCGGCCCGGAAATCCTCTTCTGAACCATGCCCGGTCATGAAGATGTATTTCATCCCAGGACGCTTTTCCTCCAATCTTCTCTTCAGTTCAATCCCGCTCATCTTGGGCATCTTCACATCGAGCACGGCAATATCATACCTTTTTGATTCCACTCGCCGTATGGCGTCATAGCAGATGCAGGCCCAGTCCGCGTCGATCCCCCTGATGCGAAGCCGCTCCGCCAAGGCGGATACCAGTTCTTCTTCATCGTCCACTAATAACACTCTCATGCGTGTAACCTCTTTGTTTTCTGTTTCAAGAGAAGCGGCAGCGTAACAGTAAAACTTGTTCCCCTCCCGACTTCGCTTGCCACTGACATGTTGCCACCGAGTTTGCGGACAAGCCCGTATGTAATGGAGAGACCGAGACCCGTCCCGCCCTTTTTCTTTTTGGTGGAAAAAAAAGGCTCAAAGATCCGCTTGAGGTCTGCCTCGGGAATGCCGCACCCATCGTCGACCACCTTGACCGAAACGGAGTCCTCATCCTCGCGGCAAACCTTCACGTCCAGTTTTCCGCCGTCGCTCATGGCTGCGAAAGCATTGTTCACAAGGTTAAGAAAGATCTGCTGAAGCTTTCCCCGATCGCTCTTAAGTGTTGGTATATCATCGGGCACGTCCACGTTCACGGTGATGCTCCTGTACTCGGCCTCCTTACCCAAAAAACCGAGGACTTCGTCAATGAGATCTTTAAGGTTAATGGACTGGATACTGACGTCCATGTGGCGCGCAAAACTCAAAAGCCTTTTCGTAATGGTTCCGCACCGCTCCACCGAGGACAGGACCGACTCTACAAGGCCGATTATCTTTTCGTCCTTCGCGTACTCATCCTTCAGATTGAATATGTCGTAAATCAGCCCGGCCTTTTCGTTGATAATAGCCAAGGGGTTGTTGATCTCGTGGGCCACGCCCGCTGCTAGCCGACCAATGGAAGCCATCCTGTCTGAGTACTCCACCTTGTGCAGGGTCATCACCCGTTTCTCGTCCGCATCGTGTATCTTATTGACTAGACGCGTAGCAACGCCCAGTATCACGATCATTATGATAGTAATACTAATCGCCAGAAACGCGATAAGCTTTCTGCGGGTTTTGTGCCAGGGTTTCATGAGTTCGCCCTTCTGCTTGACGATCATCAGGATAAAGGGCGTATCGCCGATGTAGGCATAGCCGACAACAAGAGGCTCGCCATTAACGCCTTTGCTCTCGAAAACCCTCGTGGTCGGCGAATACTCCGGAACGGGCAAGGACATTTTTTCAAGAACCTTGCCATGGTACCGAGACGGGGTCTGGATCGTGCCCTGATGGTTGACGATGAAGGCATCACCCCGCCCGCTCATCTGGAGTTGTGAGAGCAATTCATTGAACTGCTCCGTATCCACCGTTGCCCGAAGGACATAAAAAGACCCGTCCGGCAGGCTATGCTCAATGGCAATGACCAGATGGGGAGTTTGCCGGAATCCCAGGAACACGTCGCTGATGTACACTCCGCTAACCAGGACTTCCTCAAACCAGTCCTGGTCACTGTAGTCCATGCCCTCAAGCCTGTACGGCCCCACATAGGTGCGCTGCCTGCCCCACGAGTCGATCACTCCGAGGTCCGTGAACCCGACAAAGGCCTTCTGAAGATTCTCCAGAATTGAAGCGAGTTTCTTTGGATCGGTCAACACCTCAAAGGCGTTCTGGTGGACGATGAAATCCAGCGCGGACTTTCGTTCCGCGAGAAAATACGTGACGGTCCGACGGGAATTAGACACCAGCCTGGACGTGCGCAGAAGGATTTCAGATTCCATGGCATTCTGTGTTACCCTGTAATCTAACACGGTCATTGATATCACCGGCGCCAAGGCAACTCCAGCCGTAAGAAGGACCGCCAGCTTCCAGATACGGCGAAAGTTAAAGAGGTGCTTGAACGGCCCCTTATCGCTATCCTTATGATCCCAAAAGTCTGGTTTTAATCTTCCCAATATAGACATGTTCGATCCCGGCCTATATGTTTGTCATCGTGCACCAGATGAAAAACTGGGCGCCCGAGCCGGTTAGCGCTTTCCGTTCTTTTTTTCTTGAATCTTCTCGTTGGCCCTCTTGAGCGTATCACTGAGCACATCAATATCTACCGGCTTTTGCAGGTAGGCAAAGGCGCCTAGCTTCATACACACTTCCCTGTCGACGTCGGATCCATGACCGGTAAGAATGATGACTTCGATTTCCGGACGTGTTTCCTTGACCCGCCGCAGCACCTCCATGCCGTCTATGCCGGGCATCTTAAGATCCAGGATCATGACCTCCGGCTCGTCCTCTTTGACCAAGTGCAGGGCTGATTCCCCGTCGTAAGCCACTGCAGAGCCCATTTGGCGCATGAGCAGGCGTTCGGACAGGGTTTGGACGAACTCGCGTTCATCGTCTACGAGCAGAACCTTGGACGGCATGTCGAAATCATACTTGCGGTAGATGTCGGTCTGGTAGTAATCTTTGCCGACCTCGGTCTTAACAGATGTGACCCCTTCCACCTTGTCTGCAATGGACTTGAGTTCCTCTTCGAGTCGGTGCAGCATTAGAACGTGCTTGTTGATAGTCAAGGTGATTGAACCGTTCCTCGCGCTCACGTTTACGTTGTGCCCCTCCTTGGCCAAAGCCACCTCCACCCTTGCAGCCAGGAGGAAGTCTTCCACTGCCTTTTTTGATCCTTCAGTGACCTGGAGAACCTCTCTGCTCGCGTTCTCATCGATAAGCGTGGCGGCTTCTTGCGAGCTTTTCTTGTTCATGGGAATAACAATGTCATAAAAAGAAGAACTCCATGGATCATTTTTGAAAAATAGAGTCTTAACCCAGGCTGCACAGTCCTCGTCATGTCTGTGTATGAGCTTTCCCGCTTCCTTCTCGGAGAGGCCCCGCTCCTTGTTGGCCACGGATAGCCTGAACTTCATGTCTGCAATAAGGCAAACACGAAGCACGTGAGTGATCTCCCTGGGAATCAAGTGTGCCGCAAACCCGAAGATAATGACGTTATCGCTGCAAAGCGTTTCGGCCAGGACGAGCCTGAGCAAGGCGACAGAACGCTCACGTTCGTGGGTAAACTTGTTGAAAACCGAGGTCTTGGTTGAGAAAGCCTGTGCTATTTTGCTCTCGGCCATGCCGGACAGTTTGCTGGCTTCGGCCACAAGCTTTTTGTCGGTAATGAGTCTGGAATCTGTCCTGTCAAGCGTTTCTCGGACAACAGAGTCTTCCATGCAGAAAATACCGTTGAATACGGTGATGACAGACATCTTGCTCCCCCTTTTCCTGTCACATGTTTAAGATAGCTGGCAAACGGTTGTGAGCGGACACGTTTTTTCTTCACCCCCAGTATGAGTATGGCCGTGAACCGAACAGATGGCCTTGTCAATGGTCGGATAGATGTGGTCCCGGCCGACCCTCTCCAGGAGGTGTGTGCGCCTGAATACCGCCATGACAGACTCATTCACGCCACTCAAGGAGACGTCCACGCCGGCGCTCCTGCACCTGTCTATGACAAGGGACAAGGCTTCTTCACCTGACGCATCCATATCATTAATACCGTTGAACACAATAACAATGTGTTTCAGGTTTTCCATCTTGAGCATACGTTCCGTGATCTGGTCCTCCAGGAAGCTCGCATTGGCGAAAAAGAGCGGGCCATCGAATCGGACCACGGCGATATGCTGACATTCCTTAAGGCCGAAGATCACGGCATCGCGTAGTGTTTCATCCTCGTGTCTGGACAAGGAGGCAACAGTGGGTCGCATGCTCTTGTACAGGAATACGAGAAGCGAGAGGACCACGCCGATCTCGATGCCTTTTTCCAGGTGCGGGGCAAAGGCTAAGGTGCAAATGAAGGAAATTATGGATATGGCCCCGTCATACCATTGAGCCCTCCATGCGTGGATAAAGCCTGACGCGTTTACAAGGCCGATGACCGCTATCATGATAACCGCGGCCAGTACGGACTGGGGCAAGTGATAGAGAAGCGGCGTAAAAAACAAGAGCACAGTGACCACCATCAGGCTGGTAATCACGCTGGACAGGCCGGAGACCGCTCCAGCTTGAAGGTTGACCGCCGATCTGGAGAAGGAACCTGAGGTTGGATAACTTCTGCTGAGAGACCCTAATATGTTTGCCAGACCCTGGCCGATCAGTTCCTGGTTGGGATCCAGGCGCTGGCCGGTCTTGGCGGCCATGGCCTTGGCGATGGCGATGGCTTCCATGAAACCCAAGAGCGAAATGATGGCGGCAAAGGGCAAAAGGTGCAGGATAATCTTGAGGTTGATGTTTGGAACAGACAAGGAAGGCAAGCCACTGGGGATCTCACCGACCACCGCGCCACCGCCCATCATGAGCAACTTGTTCTCCTTCAGCGGTTTGTTCCCCACCTTGATGCGCCAGGTACGCCCGTCAGCTCTGATCCCTTGTGGAACCTCATTCTGCAGGTAGAATCTCTGTGAGCCCCCTTGATCCTTTGCGCCCTCGAACAGTAAGTCCCTGATTTGCTCCCGGTAGACATGTGTTTCATGTTTCAGCCGCTCAATCTTGATGCCGATGACGCTCGTGTCGTGCTCCGCATCAAGGACACCGATCGTGTCGTGGGCGTCCTTGGCCTTGTCCAGGGCCTCGCTCACCTCGGACCGCTTTTGCGCGAGAGGCTTCATGCCGGCCACAGCCGCGTTAAATTCCCTGATCAGGCTGCGGACCCTCGGCGACTGGATGGCGGAAATATCAACCATAGTGTTGTGCTGGAACCCTACGGCCCAAGAAATAAGAGTGGTCACAACCACGGCCACAAGCACATTAGGCATCCTCGGCGAGACCCGTTTCAGTCCGTACATGATTGCAAAGGCCAGCGCACCCATAGACAGCGTTGGCCAGTGCATATAGTGAACAGCCGCCTTACATACATGGATAATCGTCTCATAGTGATGCGAGGCCTTGTCCACGTACACGCCAAACATCTTCGAGAGTTGCGACGAGGCAATGATAATGGCCGCCGCGTTCGTGAACCCGTTCACCACCGGGTGGGACAAGAAGTTGACCACAAGGCCGAGCTTCAGTACGCCCAGAGAGAACTGAAACACCCCGACCATGAGGGCCAGCAGGATGGCGTAGGCAATGTATCCCTCCGTTCCCGCAGTGGCCAGTGGCTCAAGCGACGCGGACGTCATGAGCGAGACCACCGCCACGGGACCGGTAGCCAATTGACGACTCGAGCCGAACAGAGAGGCAATCATGGGCGGGAGAAACGAGGCATAGAGCCCGTAGTATGCAGGGAGCCCGGCCAATTGAGCGTAAGCCATCGACTGTGGAATGAGAACGAGTGCTACTGTCAATCCCGAGATGGCGTCAATTCTAAACCTGTCAAAACCGTAATCCTTAAACCAACCAATAAACGGAAAAAATTTCGTCAGCATTGGCGTTACCTCTTACTAAGATTCTCTGTTCTCAAGTATCCTGCGACACGATTGCATAAGCTCGTTGTAGAGACCGCCCGCATCGTAAAGGTTATAGGTGTTAAACCGCACTATGCCGTCGACCATGGAAAAGATAATTAATGCCGTTTTTCGGGCAGACATGTTTCCAATGGATCCATCCTTTTGTCCGAGAACAACGGCCCGCTCGAAAATGTCCAGGAGGCAGTTGTAAATCGCCTCAAGATGACCCCTGCACTCGGGATTGGCCTGGGCAAGCTCATAGGCGTCGTGGCGGTGTAAAAGAAGAAACCTCTTTTCCATGCTTCCGGCGAGATACAGATAGAACGATATGGCCCCCTCGACCATCTCCAGACCGGTGTCGAACTCCCTTTCTCCAAAATACCGGTCGGCCTCGTCTATGATACGGGCTTTCAGGTCTTCGAGGATGGAGAGAAAGATCTGTTCCTTGTTCTTGAAATGATAGAAAATTGTGCCCTCGGCCGCCCCGGTAATCTTGGAGAGTTCGGCCATGGAGCTGTCCTTGAAGCCCTTTTCGGAAAAGAGGGTAGCTGCGATGTGAAGGATGGTCTCTTTCTTGGACATGTGATACTCCTGCGGCCAAAACCGACTGAGCCCTCAGTCGGTTTTTAATATATTCATTCCAATTACCAAGTCAAGAAAAAAATCCTAACATTTCGTTTTTTTTCGCTTCACGGTTTGAGTGTTTCAACGAAGAACTGAAACCTCCCGCCGAAGGCGGGTTAACAAAAGAAAAGTGATCCTGAGCCGACTTCGCCATGCCTACTTCGCCGAAGCTTCGAAGG
>JAFGFW010000212.1 GCA_016930875.1 Deltaproteobacteria bacterium
CCCCGTTTGCCATCGTCTGCCCTGGAGGCGGTTTCTCCTACGTCGGTTCCCTTCATGAAGGATTTCCGCTGGCTTTAGCGATAAGCCAAAAAGGGTATAACGCTTTTGTCATCCGTTACCGCATTGGCAGTGAGCAAGCAGCGACCGAAGACTTGGCCGCAGCGATAGCCTATATCTTCCGTCATGCGGAAACCCTTGAGGTCAGCACCCAAGACTATGCCCTATGGGGCGGCTCTGCCGGGGCCAGGATGGTGGGGAATATTGCCTTAAACGGTGTATCCGCTTATGGCGGCGGCAATCTCCCGAAACCGGCGACAGTCGTCATCGCCTATACCGGACAATCAAACTATTCAAGTGATTTCTCTCCGGCTTTCATTACTGTAGCCGCTAACGATGGAATAGCCAACGTCAATACGGTGGAAAGGCGCGTAGAGAATCTAAAAAATGCCGGCGTGGATATCGAATATCGCAGGTATCAAAGTGCGGGGCATGGTTTTGGACTGGGCGCAGGAACCGATGCGGAAGGATGGGTGGACTTGGCTGTTCAATTCTGGCAAAAACATATAACGGGACCTTTACAAAATGAAATACCACAGCAAATTTATCTCTGGGAGGAAGGAAATGTTCCAACCACCACTGAGTATACGGAAAACAATGCCGGGTATTTTGATCCGCCTGATTTTCGCCCCAATATGGTGTACTTCCCCGCCAAACAAGGTATGGAAATCAAAGGTGCGGTGCTGATATGCGCAGGGGGTGCTTTTCAATTTCGCAGCGATAATGAAGGAGCGCCGGTCGCTGAACAACTGACTGAGCTTGGATATCAGAGTTTTGTGGTGAACTATCGGCTGAGGCCGTATACCATGCAGGAAGGCGCTTTGGATCTGGCCCGGGCCGTGAGGTATGTCCGTAGCCATGCTGAGGATTTAGGCATTGAGGAAAATGATATAGCGGTTGTGGGGTTCTCGGCCGGCGGTATCCTGGGGGGTGAGTTGGCATTAAATTTTGACGGGACTATCAATGGAACCACCATAGACCCCGGCTATGTGCCGGACGCATTGGATAGGATTTCTGCCGATGTCAGTGCGGTCGGAATGATCTATTCCTTTTATGGCAGACTGAGTGTGGCATCCACCGATGTTGAAAAGTTTATGGCCTCGGATTTGCCGCCCACATATTTCTTATATGGCACAAGAGATCCGTTTGTGCGTCAATTTGAGGCTTGTGTCAACGCCTTGCAACAGGCAGATGTGCCGGTTGAATCCCATGCGCTGCAAGGTTGGCCTCATGGTTTTGGTGCCGGAGATGGTCAGTGGATACTTGATTTTGATAAGTGGTTGACCAAAATTCTTAATCATTAGAAAAAGGAGCGAATTATGCAAAACGTAAACCTGGAACAAGAAATTATCAATCTCTCGAAAGAGAAATGGCGCTGGATGGCAGAGCGCGACGTAGACACCCTTGACGCGCTCTTCCATGAAAAGGCTGTCTTTGTCCACATGGGCGGAGCTTGGGGCAAAGCACAAGAACTCGACATCATCAGAGGTGGCGGGATTCACTACAAGCAAGCGGATATCCATGAAGTATCGGTGGCTATCATTGACGCAACGGCGATCGTGTTAAACAGAATTACGCTGCTCGCCGTGGTTGGCGGCAATGAGGTCACCAATCCCTTTATGGTGACAGAAGTGTATGTGCAGCAAGCGGGTGGCTGGAAGTTAGCGGCGCTTTCGTTTACCCGGTTACTTACCCCAGAGCAATCTCATTAACGGTAGAAATATAAGGAGAAAATGATGCAAACTGTAAAATTGAACAATGGTGTTGAAATCCCGATTCTCGGCTTCGGTGTGTTTCAGATCGCTGATCCGGCCGAATGTGAAAGATGCGTGGTTGACGCCATTCAAACGGGATATAGCCATATTGACACGGCTGCTTCCTACCAGAACGAAGAGGCAGTTGGCCGGGGAATTAAACACAGCGGCGTTGCCAGAGAAAAACTGTTCATCACGACCAAACTCTGGATTCAAAGCCAGGGCTATGAAGGCGCACTCAAAGCCTTTGAACGTTCTCTGACACGCCTGCAATTAGATTACATTGACCTGTATCTGATTCATCAACCCTTCGGCGATGTGTATGGGGAGTGGCGGGCGATGGAAGCACTGTACCAACAGGGCAAAATCAGAGCCATCGGAGTTTCCAACTTCCAGCCTGACCGCATCATGGACTTGATGGTGCATAACTCAATCACGCCGGCAGTCAATCAGATTGAAGTCAATCCTTTCCAACAGCAAAGCGACACGCAAAAGTTCTTACAAGATAACGGCGTTCAGGTGGAAGCCTGGGCACCCTTTGCCGAGGGTAGGAATAACATTTTCCAAAACGAACTCCTTCTATCCATCGCCGCAAAGCACCACAAAAGCGTCGCCCAGGTCATTCTCCGCTGGCTTGTCCAAAGAGGTATCATTGCCCTTGCCAAGTCAACCCGCAAAGAAAGAATGTTGGAGAATATCAGTGTGTTTGATTTTGAATTAAGCACGGAAGATGTGGCGGCTATGACAACGCTAGACACCAAAACCAGTAGTTTCTTTGATCATCGTAACCCTGACATGGTGAAGTGGCTGGGTGAACGGAAACTAGATGTCTAAAGGAGAACCCAACCTTATGTCTCTCCAAACCATGCAAAAAGAAATAGAATATCTTGTCAGCCAGTATGCCAGGTCTATTGATGAGGCAGATACTGATCTTGCAGCAACCCTCTGGTCAACGACGGATGAGGCGACATTTATCCATCCCAGAAGCCATGAACGCGGTTGGGAACAGGTGAAAAAGCGGCTCTATGAGGAGACGATGCGTGACAGATTCACCCATCGGAAACTTCAGATTCATGATCTCGATGTACAGTGCTACGAGAACATGGCAATTGCGGTATTCTACTGGACGTTTGACGCAATTTTTCGGAGCGACGGGAGGCTGCACCGGACGCAAGGAAGAGAAACCCAAGTCTTTCGATATACTGACGACCGTTGGCTGCTGGTGCATGTCCACTATTCTGGAATGCCAATCACAGGGGAACGAGAAGGTTTTTGATACGTCCCGGGCTTTTATAGTAAGGAGATACAAGATGTCTGAACCAAAAGAACAATCACGCGC